>CAYNCE010000034.1:2810-4891 GCA_964395855.1 uncultured Gammaproteobacteria bacterium
AGTTTAGCATTGGGTATTACTAATTTTGATTTAATTAAGATTGAAGAAGAATAAAAATTAATAAATATTAAGAAGCAGATTAATTAATCTGCTTTTTTATTTTATATTATATTATAAAAAAAGAATATTACTTTTTTTGACAAAAAATTGATTTTGTAGTAAGATAATTATGGATTTAGGCAGGTGAGTGATTGCCCCGCAATACTGCGGAGAGGAAAGTCCGAACACCATCCTATTAAATTAGGGAGAATAGTTGCGAAATGCAACCAGGCATAAGACTTACAAAAAAAGTAGTTCACGATCGTGTTACCTTTTTTGGTCAAAGTCAAAACCTCGAGCCAGTGCCACAGAGACAATACTACCCCTGCAATTCTGCTGGGGGAAAGGTGAAAAGTGAACTGATGTTTTTTTAAAAGCTACAGTTCTCGTTCCTTGGCGACAAGGAAACGTGGTAAACCTTATTTTGGTGCAAGCCCCTAGAGGGGCGCGTTAGATAGATAATCACATCATTCGCAAATATCAGCTTTTTAATTCGCGATATTAGCAATGCACAGAATTCGGCTTATGATCCTGTCTGAATCTTTTTAAAATAATATGAAAAAGACCGACCTTACCTTTTCTGCGATTCTTGTTCCTATTGATTATATAATGATTATTTTAGCCGGCATTGCGGCTTATTTTTTGCGCCATGTTGAATGGATACAGGAGGTTAGACCAATTATTTTTAACTTAGATTTTAAAGCATATTTTTCATATATCTGGTGGATCGCCTTTGTGTGGCTTGCGATATTTGTGATTGCTGGATTATACCAAATTAAAGGTTCACGCAAAGTATTTGACGAAATAGGAAAAGTTTTTTTAGCTTGCTCAACAGGTATTTTAGCTGTAATTGTGGCAGCTTTTTTTTCACGCGAACTTTTTGATTCGCGTTTTATTTTGTTGGCTGTCTGGATTTTCTCTTTTATTTTTGTTTCTGTCGCTAGATTAATTGTGCGCGGTATACAAAAAATTTTATATTCAAGAAATATTGGCACTCACAAAATTATTTTAATTGGTGATGATAACTCAACTAAAGATATTGCAAAAGAAATTTATAAAAACAAAAAATTAGGTTATCAAATAATTGCTAGATTAAATAATTTAGAAAACGGAAATTTTGATAAATTAATTCAAATTTATAAAATAAAAGGCATTGATGAAATAATTCAAGCTGATACAAATTTATCTCGTAAAGAAAATTTAGCTTTGCTTGATTTCGCGGACGAACATCATATTACTTTTAAATACACAGCTGATTTTTTTGATACTCAAAGCAAGAATGTTGATTTATACACAATTGCTGGCGTGCCAATAGTTGAAGTTAAACGCACTAAATTAGATGGCTGGGGCAAAATTTTAAAACGGTTTTTTGATATTATTTTTAGTTTTTTATTTTTAATAATTTTATCGCCAATATTTTTAATTATTATTTTGATTATAAAAATTGATTCAAAAGGACAAATTTTTTATGGTTCCAAACGGGTAGGCGCAAAGGGCAGAATAATTAAAATTTGGAAATTCCGTTCAATGGTTCAAAACGCAGAAAGATTAAAGAAAAAATTACTGTCACAAAACGAAAGGCCAGATGGTCCATTATTTAAAATGGGGGATGATCCACGAGTAACCCGAGTAGGAAAATTTATGCGTAAATGGAGTATTGATGAATTGCCTCAGTTTTGGAATGTTTTAAAAGGAGACATGAGTTTGGTTGGTCCGCGTCCGCACGAGCCAAGTGAAGTTGCCAAATATGAAAAACACCATAAAAAACTTTTAAATATTAAACCTGGTGTAACAGGATTGGCGCAAGTTTCTGGTCGCAGTGATTTGGAGTTTGAAGAAGAAGTTAAGCTTGATACTTTTTATATTGAAAATTGGACACCATGGCTTGATTTAATTATTTTAATTAAAACACCTTTTGTTGTGTTATTGCGCGAAGGCGCAAAGTAAAAGGATGAGAATATGAAAATAGCGCTCATCCACGATATGCTAGTTCAAGAAGGCGGGCAGGAAAGAGTTCTGCGGGCATTGCAGGAGATTTTTCC
>CAYNCE010000034.1:4991-6543 GCA_964395855.1 uncultured Gammaproteobacteria bacterium
TAGTTCAAGAAGGCGGGCAGGAAAGAGTTCTGCGGGCATTGCAGGAGATTTTTCCATACGCTCCGACTTTTGTTTTGTTTTATGATCAGGATAAAAAACAAAGATTTTATGCGACTAAAGATATTAGAACTACTTTTTTACAAAAAATGCCATATATTGAAACTAAGTTTCAGTGGTATTTGCCTTTAATGTCATCTGCAATTGAGTCACACAATCTTCACGAATTTGATTTAATTTTGTCTTCAAGTTCATCTTTTGCCAAAGGTGTTATTACTCAAACCGGCGCTCAACATATTTGTTATTGTCACGCGCCAACACGCTATCTCTGGTCAGATAGACAAGGTTATGTGGAAGATTTGCCTTACCCGAATTTTATTAAAAAAATTCTGCCAATTTATTTATCTCATTTACGAAATTGGGATTGGTCAGCAGCGCAACGCGTTGACAAATTTTTAGCTAACTCTAAAGCAGTTCAAGATAGAATTAAAAAATATTATAATCAAGATGCGCAAGTAATTTATCCGCCAGTAGATACTGATAAATTTTATATTGCTAATGAATTAAGTGATTATTATTTAATTGGCGGTCGGCTAGTGGCGTATAAAAGATATGATCTAGCTGTTCGCGCGTTTAATCGTTTAAATATTCCTTTAAAAATTTTTGGCATTGGGTCCGGGATGGATCGTTTGCGAAAAATAGCCAAGTCTAATATTGAATTTTTAGGCGACATCACAGAAGCTAAAAAGGCCGAATTATATTCACAATGTTTAGCTTTTATCCACCCGCAAGAAGAAGATTTTGGTATTACAGCAGTTGAAGCAATGGCTAGTGGCCGACCAGTTATTGCGTATGCAGCTGGTGGGGCGTTGGAAACCGTGCAAGCTGGCATAAGTGGAGAATTTTTGGAAGATCAAACTTGGGAAGATTTAGCTAATACTATAATTCATTTTTCACCGGAAAAATATAATTCTGAACAAATAAAAAATCACGCTGAGCAATTTAACAAAACGCGGTTTAAAAATGAGATTAGGAATTTTGTTAATAAGATTTCTCCCCCTTTTGAAGGGGGAGTTAGAGGGGGTTAATATTATTTAATCATTTTATCAATAAACAAAATTCCATCTAAATGATCAATCTCGTGTTGCAGAATTTGGGCTAATGTTTTTTTAGCCTTTAATTTTTGCAAGTCGCCGTTTAAATCTAAATATTTTACAATAATAGAATTATTGCGTTTTACTTTTCCATAGATTCCAGGAATTGATAAACATCCTTCTTCCATTACATTTTTACGCCAGGATTTTTTTAAAATTTTAGGGTTTATAAAAACCACGGCTGAATTTTTTAAATTCACAACGATTACACATAAATTTTTATTAATTTGTGGCGCGGCTAAACCGATTCCATCTTTTTCAAACATTGTCTCGCTCATATCTTTTACTAATTTCTTAAAATCTGCGCTCAAAATTTCCTCGCGTTTTAATTCGCGGGATTTATTTCTTAAGTTTGGGTTAGGATATGTGAGTATATTAAGTATCATATTATTTCAATAATA
>CAYNCE010000035.1:0-6534 GCA_964395855.1 uncultured Gammaproteobacteria bacterium
TTCTTTGTCTTCCAAGATACCATTAAAAAAGTATTGCCTGAATGGAATATAATTAAACATCAATTTTATCTTGGGAATACAATTATAATTCTCAGTTCTTCAGGGAATTTGAATTATAAAAAAAGCTGGGAAGCTGGAGATGGGAGAAAGTTTGAGATGAAATTGCGGAATGATGGATTGTATTGGGGTCAAATTCCAATTAAATATCAAATTCTTGATCCCAACACAAGATATCAAGTGAAGATTAATAATTATAAAGGAGGTGAAAAATTAATCTTCTGGATTAAATAAAATTTGCTACTGAATTAATTCAGTAGCAAAAAACAAATTCAAAAGCGAATGTTTTAGATTTTAAAACATTCGCTTATTTTTTTATTTAAAATTATTTATAACCCAAATGCGCTAAACACAAATCTTAAAATCGCATACGAAGTAAAAACAACTAAAATTCCAAGCGACGCCCAAACCAAAGTTTGTTGACCTTTTTGAATCTGTCCTGGTTTGCCAGCAGAAGTTAACATTAATAAACCGCCATAAATAAACATAACTAAAGATATTGTTCCAATAATTCCTAAAAATGTTTTAATAATATTTCCAATTATAACTGGGATACTTTTAGTTCCTAGAGGATTACTTAATTTAGCGCTTTGTTTTCCACCGGTTGTTTTCTTTTCAGGAATATCAGGATTTATAGGAGATGTTTTATCTGGATTAACTAACAAATCAGGATCATCAGGATTATCTGGCTGGGAATCTTCTACAATTTCTGTGCACAGTACATTTAAAGAAAAACAATCTGACTCACAATTCATCATACAATCATCAAAATCACCAAAATTATAAATTCTAGAAGTCCCAGTATTTATACATTCGCAAGTATAATCCGCCAACACAAAATCAAAACTTATGAAAATAAATATAAAAGAAATTAAAAGTATAAATAATATTGTTGTTGATGATTTAGACATTAGATTTATTATACCACTTTCTTAAAACAAAGAAAAATATAATTGATAAAATAATTAAAACTAAACTTACCCATTGCGCCAAACGCAGATTTAGGAAAATTGGTTGCGCGTCAATGCGCAAAAATTCTATAAAAAATCGCCAAAAGGAATAAAGAAAAATATAAGATATAAAGATATAACCTGATTTTATCTTTTTTGTTTTAATTAACATTATTATTAAAAATACTGCCAGCAGAAAACAAAACAGACTCTCGTATAAAAACACTGGGTGAAAATGCGTGAATTCTAAATAATTAGGCAAACGATGCGCTAAATCAATTGGAATTGCCCAAGCTAGATTTGATGGCAACCCATAAAGCTCTTGATTAAAATAATTTCCCCAGCGACCAATTGATTGGCCAAGCGCAAGGCAAGGAGCTAAAAGACTTAAAAGCAAAAGTGATTTTCCACGGGATCCCATCCCCCGCCCTTCGCGAAGAGCGGGGTCGGGATGACAACCCTTAATAAAAACCACAACCAAACCTGCAATTACAGTGCCAAATATCCCCATCCCCCCATTCCAAATATAAAATATTTCTAATAAATTTTTAGAATAATATCCAATTTCTGACAAAACATGATACAAACGCGCGCCAATCAGACCCCAAATTATTAACCAAAAAATTAAATCAAAAATAAAATTTTCTTTAAAACCAGCGCGTTTTGCAAGTTTATAAAAAACAAAAAACCCTAGGGCTCCAGCTAAGGCAATTAAAAAACCATACCAGTATATCTTTATAAAACTTAGTTCAAGAAGTACTGAATTAGGTTGATAAGTATTTAGAAAAGAAAACATATTTAGAAATTAGAGACATAATTATATGCCTCCAAAGCCGCCACGGCTCCCATCCCTTGCGCCACCACAATCTGTTTATATTTTGTATTTGTTACATCACCAGCCGCAAAAATACCTGGAATATTTGTATGACATAATTCATTTACTTTTATTTGACCAAATTTATCTAACTCTACTAAATCTTCTAACCAATCAGTTTTAGAAACATAACCAATCTCAACAATTACCCCTTGCACAGCTAATTCTATCCTGTCTTTATTTTTAACTTTAATTCCTTGTAATTGGTCTTGACCAAAAAAATCTGTGACCTTAATGCTTGTTAAAATCTTTACATTATCTAATTTTTTAATACGCTCAATTAAAATTTCATCTGCGCGCAATTGGTCTGTAATTTTCAACCAATAAACTTGAGGGCATACTTTTGCCATATATTCAACAGCTTCAGCTCCTGCATTTCCGCCGCCAACCACAGCAACATTTTTATTTTTCATTAATGGACCATCGCAGGTCACGCAATAAGACAATCCTTTGCCTAGAAATTTTTCTTCACTATCTAAATTTAATTTTCTTTTTTCTAAGCCAAAAGCTAAAATAATTGATTTTGCTTGATATTTTTTTTCTTTAGATAAAACTTCAAAAATTTTATCTTTTTTTTGAATTGAAATTATTTCATCTATTTCAAACTCTACCCCAAAAAATTTAGCTTGTTCCTGTATTTTAAAAGCTATGCTTATGCCATCAGTTGATTCTATTCCTGGTGAATTTTCAACCACTAAAATCTTTGCCATTTGACCGCCTACATCTTTTCCCAAAACCAAAACAGACATTTCTTTTCTGGCTGCATAAATACCAGCTGTCATTCCAGCTGGCCCTGAACCAATTATTATTGTATCGTAGATTTTTTGAGGCATATAAAGTGTGTCATCCCGAGTCTTGATAGGACTTTTTAGGATTGGGTCAAGGCGATGGGATCCCGTAGAATAACACTGGTCTTTATTCAACTGGATCCCATCACTTCTAACAACCCTAAAGGTCGTTCGGGATGACAAAAAATTACAAAATCCCAATTAATTTTTTTATCTCTCTTATATTTTTTTCAGCGATTTTTCCTGCTTTTTTTGCGCCATCTGCTAAAACTCCTGCTACATAATTTTTATCTTTTAATAATTTTTCTTTTCTTTCTCGAATTGGTCGCAAAGTTTTAATAACTGCTTGAGCTAAAGCAGGTTTTAATTCAGAATATTTAATTGATTTATTTTTAAATTCATTTTTAAATTTCTGGACTAATTTAACATCATTAGAAAATTCTTCTAACAAATCAATTAAATTTAAAGCTCCTTCATTTGTTGTTACTGCTGATTTAATTTTTTTCTCAATCATTTTAGGCGTGTCAGACAAAGCAATATATGTTTTTTCACCTAAAGATTTAGACATTTTCTTTTCTGGATTTGAAAGAGACATTACTCTGGCAGTTTTTGTTAATCTTGCTTCTGGCTCCGGGAAAATTTTTCCAAATTTATTATTAAATTTTTTAGCGATTTTACGCGCTAATTCAACATGCTGTTGTTGGTCTTCTCCTACTGGCACAACTTGTGTTTTATAAAGCAATATATCAGCAGCCATTAAAACAGGATAATCAAATAACCCCATATTAATATTGGTTTTTTGTCGTTCTGCCTTGTCTTTGTATTGTGTCATTCTTTCTAATTCAGCTACTGGTGTAACGCAATTTAAAATCCAAGCCAATTCCGTATGTTCTGGTACATGAGATTGAACAAAAATTATTGATTTTTTAGGATCAATTCCCGCAGATAAAAAATCGACAGCAGTATTTAAAATCTGTTCTTGTTTTTTCTTTGGATCAAAATCCTCTGTTAGTGAATGGTAATCAACCACTGAAAATATTGAATTGTATTGGTGTTGAATTTCAACCCATTGTTTTAATGCGCCAAGATAGTTGCCAATGTGCAATTCTCCTGTGGGTTGAATTCCAGAAAAAAGTGTTTTTTTCATATACATATATTTTACTATACTAATATATTTTTGTAAATTTTGTAAAACAAAAAACTCCCACTGACGAAAGTGAGAATTTTTTGGTAGACAGCACCGACCTGGAATGGAACCAGATTGAGGAAATGATTTTAGATTGGAAGTATGTTTTTGAGGGGATGGAATTAGATTAAATATTAAAATAAATTTTAAAAACAAATTGGTATAAATCTGTTTGGTAAAACGCAGCAATGTCCTTAACAGTTATCATGTCATAAATAAAATAAGAAAGTATATTGGGTAGCCTATTAGTCAAGTAGCCAATCTTGCAAATCTCCACCCTTACACAATGTCGTTCAGCTTAAAGAAGACGACTCTAAAGAGAAATTAAGCATAATAATAAACAGGGAAACCTATTATTACACTACCATAGAAACTTAATTTCATGAACCGTTTCAACACTTGAAACTTCCTCTCAATTTAATGTAGATAAGATTGAGCCAATGTCCTCGGGTGCATCGCCTGTAAATAGATGCCGAGCTCAGGAAAAATAGAAACTGGAAGCCTAGAGAAAAATCCAATATATTAGTAACAGCAGACCAATTAACTAAATTTGGCTAGGCTTCCTTTTGTCTATAGCGAGCTAGGAAAAATAGAAACAAAAAGAAAAACAAAACTATTAAATAAAAAAATATAAGCTAATACTCTAAAAGGTGAATTTAATAAATCAAGATCAATTTTCTTTTTTAAAAATATGTAATATAAAATTGTCAAAGTTCCAAATGCACCTAATAACCAATAACCCATTTCAAATAATTCTGTTTCGTCTGCAAAAAAACTATCAGAAATAATCGGTATAAATTTTGAAACAAAAGCAACAACAATGGCTAATGAAATTGGAATGGTTTGTTTGATTAGGGTTTTAGTTTTTGTTTGCATATGGTTATTAAAGATTAATTATTTATTTATTCTTTATTTTTTTATAATATCTTTTTCATTTTGGCTATTAAGTTTGTTATTTTTATTTTTCATTACTCTAAGCAATAAAAATGTACTAATAAATATAAAGCCACCAATTAAAACAAGCTTTTTAAATGCTACGTTGTATGTATCCCTAATTGCCATTCTTGCCAATTCTGTATTTTCAAACCAAAGTGTACCGTTTTCAATCAAATAAGCCCAATGCGTGGCTTTGTACCAAAGATACAATGAGATTATTAAGACAAATAGTATAGATGACAATACAAGGAATAATCCTCTATTCTCTTTCATTGGTATTAAACTAAATTTTTGATTATCGCTTAGTGATTTATTCACCCTCACAGTAATATACATTAAAATTGCTAAGATAAGATAGGTTGCAGAAAATAATAAATTACACATTGATTCTGACAGAAGTTTTTCTTCTGCATCATAGTCGATAAATGAATAAAAAGCAGATTCAGTATTAGGGAGAAAATTTGTGAAGAAAAAAGCTAAGAGTATAAAAAAAGTTAGGTAGGCCGTGAATCTAAACAATTTGCCCAAAATTTTAGAACTTTCTTTTCTTATAAAATACAAAACAGTGATTGGCAAAAATATAAAAAGGGTTAAGTATAAAAAAGAAAGTAAAATAGAAAAATCTACTGCCCCAGAATAAAATAATAAATTGTCATCTTCCCAAGGAAAACCTACAGTAAACACCAAAGCAATAATAAAAACAACTATTAACAAAACAGTTTGGAGTAATATTTTTTTAACTTTTGATGTTATTTTGGATAGGTTCATAGGATTGGTTTTAGTTATTAAATATATTTTTATATTAAAATCAATCTAAACTACCAACTGGTATTTTATATAAATCATTATTTGTGATTCCCAACGCTAGACTTTCAAATAAAGGCATTAAATTATTCCAAGTTACACTATGTCTGTATCCGTCTTGATCAACATACCAAATCGCTCCTCGTTGTTCAACTTGTAAAAGCAATCTGCCCTTTAACCTGTTTCGTAGTGACCAATTACCAATTTGCTGGCTATTGGCTACTGGTATTTGAGATAAATCTGAATCAGTTATTCCTAAAGATAGTTTTTCAAATAATGGTAATGCGTTTGCCCAAGTTACACTATAACGATTATATTCATTTGTATCTACATACCAAATAGAACCACCTTGCTCAACTTGAAGTAATAGTTTACCACTTAATCGTTTTGATAAATCCATGTCTATTTGAACACCTAAAACTTGCTCTTGGTTTTTATTACTTTCAACTTTTTCTACAACAGGAGGTGGTGGAGTTTGTTTTTCTTGTTTTTTAACACAATTTGTTTTCTGTTCATCCCATAAATAACCACTTTTACATCCACAATTTATTTTACCATCGTCAGTTTTGGTGCCACTCCAATTACTATTTAAACCATATGCGTCACTACAAATTTGATCTTTTGTTTTTACTGGGACAATTGGTGCAATAATACAACTTGTTTGTTGTTCGTTCCAAATATAACCAGTTTTACAAGCACAAGAAATTCCCTCGTTCGTATAATAGCTATATTGACCATAATAATATTTGCAAGCTTGATCTTTGCTAATACATTTTCCATTATTCCATAAATAACCATTTGATTTACATTTTGTTATACGCTCGTCTTGCATTTGTTTCATTTCAAGACAAAATTCTACGGCCGTTAAGCACATGCTTCGATCACCAGGATCCGATGAATTACAGCCAGATTGAGCATTACGACAAGTGTAATAATCAG
>CAYNCE010000036.1:0-1870 GCA_964395855.1 uncultured Gammaproteobacteria bacterium
GTGGTTCCACTAAATTTTGTAATTAAAAGCGATGCCAGCCAGCCCAAAATAATACCAATAATTCCGCCAATAAAAGTCAAAGCCACTGATTCAGCTAAAAATTGGCTGCTAATATCTTTGCCTTTTGCGCCCAAGGATTTGCGCAAACCAATTTCGCGCGTTCTTTCAGTAACTGTGGTCAACATCATATTCATAATACCAATTCCGCCAACTAAAAGCGAGATGCCGGCAATCGCGCCCAGTAATAATGTCAAAGTGTCTGTTACCGATGTCATAGTATCCATAATATCCGCTTGATTCATAATGCTGAAATCAGCTTGCAAAGGGTCAGCAATTTTGTGTCTTGTTAAGAGTAAACTTGTAATTTGCTCCTGGCTGATTGTCATTAAATCCGCATCTCTAATCTGCGCATTAATATTACTGACTGAATTATTGCCAGTCAAATATCTTTGCGCCGTGGAAATGGGAATATAAATCAAATCATCAGAACTGCCCATTCCAGTGCCGCCTTTGCTGGCTGTTATGCCAGTAATAGTAAACTCTAAGTTTTCAATGCGGATTTTTTGCCCAACTGGATTAGTTCCTTCGCCAAACAAATCATCACGGGTTGTGGGACCAATCACTGCCACTTTTGAATTTTTATCTACTTGAGTTGTATTTATAAAACTTCCCTGTTCCATCTCAATATTTTTTACAGTCGCATAAACTTCTGTAATTCCATAAATACTGGTGTTGGTGTTAGTTCCCTGGGTAGTTTTTACTTGTTTTCTTGATGAAACAGTTGGCGCAATCGCCTCTATGTATTCAACCTGCTCTTGAATAGCGTTTGCGTCATCCATTGTTAAAGTCGTGGCAGAGCCCATTCCACCGTGCACCATTTGGTTCACTCCTCTTTGCGAGCCCGGCATTACAACTAATAAATTAGAACCAAGTGATTCAATATTTGCTGAAATATTAGCCGCAGCTCCCTGGCCAATTGAAATCATGGCAATTACTGAACCAATTCCAATCACAATTCCAAGAATTGTTAAAACAGACCGGGATTTATTGGACTTTAAAGCAAAATATGTTTCTTGAAATAAGTCGGAAAATTGCATATTGACGATAAATTTTTTTTGTGATTAAATAATAACAATACAAATAAAATTTTAAACATTTCATAATTCCATATAGGAGGAGAAAATATTATGTATTTTAAAATATTAGGAATACCCTTTATTGTTGCAGTAGTTGCTTATCAGGGATGTATTCATTTTGGAACATCCGAAGCGCTAGCTGATTGGGTTGGCATAATAACTTTTCTAATCGGAGCAATTTGGCTGTTTATTTTTTATGCTAAAAGATCTCCTTTTTCATCGGAATAATTATAAGTCGTTCTCAAAAAAATTGAGTGCGACTTTTTTTATTTCTCCTTCAACCCATTATTATTTTCACTTTTGTCTGAAATAATTCTGCCATCTTTTATTTCAATAATCCTGTCCGCGTGTTCTGCCACATATTTTTCATGAGTAATTAAAATAATGGTATGTCCTTTTTCTTGATTTAATTTTTTAAATGTTTCTAAAACAACATCGCCAGTTTTGGAATCAAGATTGCCAGTTGGTTCGTCAGCCAAAATCAAATCTGGTTCATTAACCAAAGCCCGAGCAATAGCCACTCTTTGCATCTGTCCGCCAGATAATTGATTTGATAAATGCTGCCAGCGCTCTTTTTCAAGACCAACCGCGTTCAAAGAATTTTCCGCTCTTTTCTGTCGCTCATCTTTGGAAACTTTATTATCATACAAAAGCGGTAAAATCACATTGCGCAACACAGTAGAACGGGACAATAAATTAAATGACTGAAAAACAAAACCGATTTTCTGCGAACG
>CAYNCE010000036.1:1970-6327 GCA_964395855.1 uncultured Gammaproteobacteria bacterium
TCTGGCTATTTGTGGCGCTACTATTAATTGTCTGTGAAATTATTTCTTCTCCTTCATCCACGCCAGACACAATTTCAATCATAGTATCATTGCTTGAACCAGTGACCACTGTTTTTCTTTGTGGCTGGCCATTAACCAAAACCTCCACATAACTATTATCTTTCATTCCCTTAACAGCGCTTAATGGCACAAGCAGAACATTTTGTTTGGAATCAATAATAATATTAACACTGGTAGTCATGCCCGGTTTAATTCGATCATCATCCAGATCAAAAGCGATTTTAACCCCATAACTTACCACGCCCTGCGAAACTGTTCCCAAAGTATCAACCTCTACAACTTTTCCTGTAATTGACAAATCTTGCACTGCATCAAATTGCAAGCTAGCTTTTTGTTCAACTTTAATTTGCGCTACATCAATTTCATTCAAAGTAATTTCAGCAATCTTTTGTTGAGTTATTATGCTTGCCAAAACCGTGCCTGATGAAACAGAATCTCCTCTGATAATTTTAGAATTAACAGCAGTTAGAATGCCGTCAAAAGGAGCGTAAACAAAATAATCACCCCATTTTTTCTGAGCATCCCAAAGCGATTCTTGTTTTTGAACAATAGTATATTCTTGGGACTTAATATCATCCGGGTCAGCGCCAATTTTTATTTCTTCTAATGCCAATTGCTTTTCCGCTAATTTTTCCTGCGCGGTTTGAATAGCTATTTTACCGTCCTCAATTTTTTTCGGGGTATCTTTAACTGTGTCATCAATCGTGTCTTTAATTTTTTGCAAAGAGCTTACATTAGAATAAACAGCAGAAACATCACTCTTAATTTTGGGTTGCATTTTGTCAACTTGAGAAGATATATTAAGGTGAGTGTAACTTCCAACCATAATCGCGTCATACATATGGCGCGTGCTTTCTAATGTCTGGGCAATGGCTTTAGTGGTCTCTGTAGTACTTCCAATCAGATCATAAATAATGTCGCGTTCAGCATTGCTGTATATCCCTCTAAAAAAATTAAAGTTTTTATTATACTTATCAAGCGCATCATCATAATCATCTAAAAGTTTTTCAGTAAATATGGAATTTTTGCCTAATACTATTTCATAAGCGGAAATATATTGTTCTGACATTGTTTCTGTTCCAATTACATCTTTCAAATCTTTCATAACGGATTGATTTGCTTGCGTCGCGGCTGTCTACTGACGCAAGCAATGCGCCAGCTTTTACTTCTTGGTCATTTTTTATACTAAGATAAACCAGGTCACCAGAAGCCTTAGGTTTAATGTCAACTTGATTTTCAGCTGACACTTGGCCCACACCTGAAATTGAAGAAATCATCATTCCTTTTACAATTCCAGCTGTTGCATAACTAATTCCATTTTCTTTAGCATTTATTTTTTGATAACCAAAATAACCGCCTGTAATTATCACAGCCAGAACTATTAGGGAAATAAATTTATGCCCCTTTATAAAACTGAGTATTTTTGTCATATACTAATACTACAATTCAAAACACAATTTTATTTCAATTTTTGGAATTGATAAATAATATTGGTTTGGTATAATATATTTATGAGAAAATTGAAATCGCAAAACAATCAAATAGCATTATTTAAAGGCAAACAAATCAGAAAAACTATTTATCAAAAAGAATGGTGGTTTTCGGTTGTGGATGTTTGCGATGTGCTAACTGAAAGTGCAGATCCCGGGGCATATTGGAGAAAATTAAAGCAAAGATTAAAAGAAGAAGGAAGCGAGGTCGTGACATTTTGTCACGGACTGAAATTAGAGGCTAATGATGGCAAAAAATATGAAACTGATTGCGCCAACACTGAAGGGATGTTCAGAATTATCCAGTCAATTCCATCGCCAAAAGCCGAGCCGCTAAAACGTTGGCTGGCTAAAATTGGTTATGAGCGAATACAGGAAATAGAAAATCCTGAATTAGCAACCAAGAGAACAAAAATACTTTATAAACTTAAAGGTTATCCAGAAGATTGGATTGAAAAAAGAATGCGAGGAATCGCTATTCGCGAAGAACTAACTGATGAGTGGCAAAAACGCGGAGCAGAAACTAATCGTGATTATGAAATATTAACTGCTGAAATATCAAAAGCGGCTTTTGGCATTACACCTTCGGAGTATAAAAAACATAAAGGAATAAAAAGAGAAAATTTGCGCGATCATATGGATGATTTTGAACTAATTTTAACTATGCTTGGCGAAAAAACTACAACTGAAATACATCGCACCAAAGATACAAAAGGCGTGCCGCGGCTTAAAGACGATGCTCGTGTTGGCGGTGAAGTTGCCGGCACCGCCAGAAAACAAATTGAGAGAAGAATTAAGCGGTCAATTGTTTCTAAAAATAATTTTCTTAAAAATAAGGAAACTAAAAAGGTTTTGAATTTGCCAAATAATGATGATTTGGTATAATAAATCCAGCACCTTCCTATGGATTTCACGCACCAGGGTTTGGTGAGGTATAAATATTCAATGAAGGTGCTGGATAAAAGTGTGATTATGATTTAATATAAATTTTTAAGAGTTTAGATATAATTTGTTATACGACATAATAAACCACAAAAAAACCGTCCCGAGTAATTAGGACGGTTTTTATGGAATTTAAATTTTAGAGAAATTAATAGTTATTTTGGATTTGACACAAAATATACAAACTGATATACTTTGTATACATTAACTAAAACATGAAAACAAACTATGAAAAACATTGAAATTGGCGTATACAAATCGCAACCAGCAGGTTTTAAAGCCTTTATTCCACATCCTTTTCCGCCAAAGGGAGGTTTTGATTTGGACCAAAATATCCTTAAAAAAAATAACGAGGCCACCCGTTTACTTGGTAAATTAGACGGCATTACTAAATTACTGCCTGATGCTGATTTTTTTCTTTTGATGTATTTACGCAAAGACGCGGCTTCCTCAAGCCAAATTGAAGGCACAAGAGCGACAATGATAGATGCAATCGTAGCGGAAGCGAAGATAGATACGAAAATACCGGACGATGTAGATGACATCCTCCACTACATCAAGGCGCTCAACTATGGAATAAAAAGGATGAGAGCAGACGATTTTCCAATGATTCTGCGATTTCTTCGCGAATTACATAAACAACTTATGCAGAAAGCTCGCTCAACACATTTCTCCGACCCGGGCGAATTCCGCAAAACACAAAATTGGATTGGTGGTACTCGTCCAGATAATGCAAGTTTTGTTCCGCCACCACCCGATGAAATGCATCTCGCGCTTAATGATCTAGAAAAATTCATTCATACCTACGATGCAACAGCAACTGTAATAAAAGCTGGATTAATTCATGCTCAATTTGAAACCATTCACCCATTTTTGGATGGAAACGGTAGAACAGGAAGAATGCTAATCACTTTTTACCTTTGGAAAGAAGGCTACTTAGAAAAGCCTGTTTTGTTTTTGTCATCTTTTTTTAAAAAACACCAAAAATTGTATTACGAAAAGTTGTTAGATTACCATAATGGCAACATCTCGGATTGGATAGATTTCTTTCTTGAAGGCGTGATTGAAATATCAAATGAAGCAATAGATACTGTTGGTAAAATCACTATCTTGCGCGAAAAAGACATCCTGAAAATTCAAACTCTTGGCAAACGCGCTTCAGAAAGCGCATCTTTGGTATTGCCTAAATTATTCGCTCAACCAATCGTATCCGTAAATGTCGTTCAAAAATGGACGGGCTTTACCCGAGCAGGCGCGCAAACTGTAATTGATAGGTTTATCAACATGGATATTTTGATTCCAAAAGATAAAGGTAAAAAGTACGGGCAATCCTATATGTATAAAAATTACATAGATATTTTTGTTGACAACGAATCATACTCTGCGCCAAGACAAAAATAAAATTTGTTCTTAATAATAAAAAAACATCAAACTATAAACTATTTATTACATTTTTCAAAACCTTGATTCTTGGTCTCCCAAACAAACTTGGTGTTTCATGTTCCACCATAAATATTTAGCATATTGATTAGATTCCAAAGTTCCCTCACTGCTTAACATCTTTTGAATATTGCGCCAGAAAAAATGTTTTGAACGATCAGCCGCTTCATGGCTGGTATTACCTTTAATTAAATTATTTTTAATTTAACTAATTTATCAAAAATCTGTTCGCCTAATTTAGTGTCATTGTTTATTTCTATATAAGTCGCGTTCCAAGTAATTGGACCTTTTTCATCCAATACTAAAACAATCTCATTCCGTAGATTTATTGGTAGATTGGCATAAATTTTGAGAAATCTCGCTTTGTCCATATTTTTTACACACATCTTTTATGTATCTCTATTATATCACACTTTATTATAAAA
>CAYNCE010000037.1:0-6265 GCA_964395855.1 uncultured Gammaproteobacteria bacterium
CTCACTAACCTCAAAACCTCATAATCATATTTTTCTTCTAACTCATCAAATACTGGTTTTAATTTTTCATAACCGCATTTTTCATAAGCTGATTTTATTTTTATCAAATCTTTTTTATGTGGGAGCAAATACGCGATATCAGGAGACGCAAGATATTGCGTTTTTACAAGTTTTTCAATGTGATTAATAATTGTGCTTTTGGTAAAATTTAATTCTTTAGCAATCTCAAAAATTAACATTTTCTTTTTAATTAAATCTCTAGTTTTTATGTGATTAGGAATTTTTTTTTCCGCCAGCTGGCGGATTTTCTTTGAACTATCAAAACTAATATTAACAAAACTTTTTTGTATTTTAATTTTTTCTGCTTCAGGCAAAACTTGTAAATCTTGAATAATTTTATCAGACATTAATCTAAATTCTTTATCAAAATTTAAAACATTTTCATCAACTTCTAAAGCTAACTCATTAAAACCTTTAAGAGCCAAACCAGATAATGAACGAACTCTGGATAAAGCAACATAACCCATACCAGCTGTAAAAGATTTTGATAAATCCATTTCTGCTAAATCCAAACTTAATCCTTGACTTTTATGAACTGTAATTGCCCAAGCTAAACGCAATGGAATTTGTCGTATTTGAGCAATAGTTCTGTTATCTTCTTCAATAGTCCATTCAGAAGGATGAGCAATAATTTCTCTGCCATCGCTTGTTTCAACTATTGGACAATTGCTTGTTTCTTTATCAATGCCAATTATTTTTCCAATTGTGCCATTAACGATTCCTTGTTCAAAATTATTTTTTATAAACATTACTTTTGCGCCTATTTTAATAATTAATTTTTCCGGAGACAAACAACTTTTTTTTAAAACTTCACAAAGAACAGGTCTGCCATGCGACTGCATTTTATAACTAAACGCTTCACCTTTTATTTTGTTTAATTCTTGTCCATTAATTGCGTCAACATCAATATTATGCGTATATAATTTTGTTGGTTCTAATTTAAAATTTAAAGTTTTATTAATCCTGCTTAAAAGCAATTGCCTGCTGTAATCACCAACTTTTCCATTTCTAATTTCATTTAAAATATTTAAAAAATCAGAATCTTCTTGGCGGTATTGTTCTGTTAAATAACAAACATTAAGATTCATATTTTGCCAGATTTCTGATTGTGTTACCCAGCAAACTGGCTGGTTATCTCTGGCAATTGGCGGTAATTGAAAAAAATCTCCTGATAAAATTACTTGCAACCCGCCAAACGGCTGGATGCTTTTGCGAAACGCTTGGCATAAATTATTAATCAAATCTAATTGGCGCGCGTGCAACATTGAAATTTCATCAATAATTAAAACATCGCTGTTTAAAAAATGTTTTTTTAAATATGCTTTTTTTAATAATGATTTAATATCATGATCGCTTAATTTATCTTTAATTCCAATACCTGACCAAGAATGAATCGTTGTGCCCCCTAAATGAGTAGCCGCAATGCCAGTAGCTGCTGTAACGCCAACTCCGACTTTATGTTTTTTTAAATAATCAATATATTTATTTAAAACAAAAGTCTTACCACTTCCAGCAGAACCAGTTAAAAAGACATTTTTCCCCATTTTTAATATATCTAAAGCTTGTGTTTGGGTCATAAATGTATTTTAGCATTAAAAAAAGAATTACGTAATTAATTACGTAATTCTTTTTTATATAATAATTTAGGACAGGTCACAGACCTGTCCCTACAATTAATAATCCTCACATTTAATTTGATAATACGCTTGTGGATGGCCGCAAGACGGACATTTATTTGGCGCTTCTTTGCCAACATGAACATAACCGCATTCGCGACAAACCCAAGAAACTTCTTGTTCTTTTTTAAATACTGTTCCTGCTTCAAGCTGTTCTAATAATTTTATATATCTTTCTTCATGATGCGCTTCTGCTTTAGCAATAGATCTTAATCTCAGAGCTATCTCATTCAATCCTTCTTCTTCAGCTACTTTTGCAAATTCTGGATACATTTGTGTCCATTCGTAATTTTCTCCTGCAATAGAGGCCTTTAAATTTTCTATAGTTGTTGAATAAACTGTTGGAGCAAATGCTTCAACTTTTATTTCTGAAAGATTCTCACTACTTTGTTTCTTAAGTTCTTGAATATGTTCAAATAATCTTTTAGCGTGTGTTTTTTCTTGTTCAGCTGTTTCTAAAAAAATTCCAGCTATTTGTTCATAGCCATCTTTTTGAGCAATTTTTGCATAAAAAGTATATCTATTGCGAGCTTGTGATTCCCCAATAAATGCTTTTGTTAAATTTTGAATTGTTTTTTTCATATATTTATTTTTTAAGCAGACAGCCAGCCACCGTCAATTACTACAACTGAACCAGTCATATAACTTGAATTTCCTGAAGCTAAAAAAGCCACTAATTCTGAAACTTCTTCTGGTTTCCCCGCCCGATGAAGCGGCAGTTGAGCAAGCATAGCTTCAAATGTTTTAGGATCTGATTTAACTGTTTCAATCATTGGCGTTTCTATAAGTCCTGGCGCTACGCAATTTACTCTAATATTAAATTGAGCCAGCTCTACTGCCAAAGCCTCTGTTAAAGCGGCTATCCCGCCCTTGGAAGCGCAGTAATGGGCGATGTTAGGAAAACCGATTCCTTGCTGTCCCATAGCCACTGAAGCAATGTTCACAATAACGCCGCCGCCTTGTTTTTTCATTTGTTTGGCCACGGCTTGGGCGCATAAAAATTGTCCTTTCAGATTTATATCCAGAGTCTTGTCCCATTCTTGTTCTGTTATTTCTAAAAATGGTTTGAACTCAGCAATACCGGCATTGTTCACTAAAATATCAAGCCCGCCAAATTTTTCTACTGTCTCTTTTACGACAGCATCCACTTCTTCTTTTTTAGTAACATCTAATTTTAAAGCCAATGCTTTGCCGCCTTGCTTTTCAATCTCTTCAACTACCTTTTGGCAGTCATTTAAGTCAATATCTGTGACTGCGACTTTTGCTCCAGCCCGCGCCAAAACAAGAGCGTGCGTCTTGCCCATGCCTTGTCTAGCGCCAGTAATTAAAGCAACTTTGTTTTTTAAACTAAACATATTGTCTGTCTTTAATCTACAAATTATATAAATTGCAGATTATTAATTTTTAAAGTAAATAATTAATCTATAATATATTTGTTATACTATAATTTCTTTAAGTTTCTTTTCGGGCGGTAAAAAGTTTTTTCCGCTGACAACTTTTTGTTCTGTTTGCAATTCATAATCTTTACGGGCTCTTTTAGCTACAGCCCCACCTTTTTTAGCTGGAGGAACATTTTGTTTATATCCTACAGCTTGATCTTTTTTGGCAATGTGTGCAGTTGAAAGTTCAGCTAAAGCTGTAAATAACAATTCTGCTTCAGACATGTGGTCGCGCAAATTTTCCTGTTTTAATTTTTTTAAACTCTTGTGTTTGCTGGTAGTTAAATCTGTCCATTCTTTATGAATAATGTCAGTTAGCAACGCATATTCTTTTTCCTCAGTAACTTCATTTTCGCTCCAATAATCTGTTAATTTATTGCGAATTTCCTGACCACGCATTCTCTGGGTAATCCATTTTTCTGATCGACCTAATTTCTTCCAATTATTTCTAGCGCGATTAACTGCAATAGACGGGTCTGTTATTTCTTGCAGACGTTCATAACCCACTTTAGCCAGCCATCTTTTAACTGGCTCGGCTTTTTTTGATGGAATACTTTGAATTATACGGAATAATCCTTCAACATTAGCACAATCTGTTAAATACTTTTTACCATCATCCGACTCTAATTTCAGTTGTACCCAAATTGGGGACAACTGAAGCTGTTTAAATTCTCTGTCTTTGATTTTCCCCCAATATTGCCTAGGTGTTGGACTTTCAGTTAATATCTTTACCACATCCACAACGCTAAAATACCATTGCTCTTCTTTTTCATTCCAAATTCTACGCACTGGCTCTTGTTCAAAAATAATGATTGATTTTTGCTTAATTTTTTTATTCATAAATTCTTCTTAAGCTCTTCTATGCCTGTCATTAGTTTATTAGTCCGTTTCAAATTACTAACCGCTTGGTTAAGTTCGTTAGTGCGCTTTTCCACTTTTAGTATTTTAGTCATATACATATATTATACCATAAAAAAAATAAAATAAAAAAACGCCTGAATAAACAAAAAAGAATTACGTAATTAATTACGTAATTCTTTTTTGTTTAAAATTTAATAATTTATTTTTTTATATTTCTTTTTTGACAATAAAAAATTCTTTCTGGTTGAAATCTTTTTGCTGGTTTCTTTTTCCCCGTTAGATATGAAATTATCTAATGGGGGAAAATAAATCTGCAACCCGCCCGACTTCGCCTACGAGCGAACTCGCTGACGAACGGGATAGCCGGGCAGAGCTGAAATTAAAATAGTCCACTTAAGAATTTATCAGCGCTTATCAACCTAATTTTATCCTGCCAATAATCTAAATTAGCTTCCCTAGTAACTTGATAAGCCAGAGGAATTTTTAATTTTTTGACAAAATATTCTAAATGTTTTGATACTTCTTTTTTTGACAATTTAACTTCGACAACAAACCATGGCTTTCTGTCAACAGTTACCAGAAAATCCGCTTCTCGGCCGTCAATATCACGCAAAAAATACAATTCTGCTTTATGACCCTGTGAGTCATGAATAAAATGAACCATCTTTAACAGGTGAGAAGCGATCATATTTTCTAATCTAGCGCCTTCATCTTTAATTTGGGACCAGTCCCAAAGATACATCTTGGGCTCTTTGCGCAAAGACTTAATGGCTGTGGCTGAATAGGGATAAATCCTAAAATGATAATAAAATCTCTCTAATATATCCATCCAAGTTTTAATCGTCTTATGCGCCACTTGTAAATCTTCACGCAAAGCATTTAATGATAAGAGCGAACCTACTTTGGAGGGAAGGATTTCAACCAAAATCTGCAAAGCTGACAAGTCACGCACTTGTTCTATGTCTCTAATGTCTTCTTTAATTAAACGGTCTAAGCGCTCATTATGGAAACGACGCAAAGTTTTTTTGTTTTGGCTTAAAAAAGGTTCTGGAAACCCGCCAAATTCAAATAAACTTTTGAAAACCTTGGCTTTAGCTTGAGCGGACAAGGATTCTTTAAATTTAAGACTTTTCAAGACTTTAAATGACGGACTTATACCAAGCGCTTCAGCCAAGGAAAACGGATGCAATCGGTAATAATGATAGCGTCCCATTAAAGAATCGCCGCCCTTGCGGTATAAATCTAAGCGGGCGCTACCAGTAACTAATATGTGAAAATCTTGGTTATATTTATCAAATTCTCCTTTGATAAAATTTTTCCATTTTGCATACTTATGAATTTCGTCAAGGATAACCAAATTTGCGTCGGCTCTGAATTTACCAGCCAAAATATCTTTTCTATCTTCTCGGCTGTCCCAGTTTAAATAAACATACTTTTTATATTTTTGATCACCAATAAAGCGGGCTAAGGTTGTTTTGCCTACCTGCCTTGGACCGCCAATAAAAACCATTTTTTCTTTTAGGTCGGAAGTTATGGCTTGATGTAAATATCTATCTTTTATCATACATAATTATTATACCATAGTAGAAAAATCTTGCCAACTTTTTCGACTAGGGTAGAAAATTCCGTAGGAAATAATAGTTGATAAAACCGGCTCACTTAACGGCCAGCCAATTGCTTTAAAAAAATCTCAACTGGCATAATTTGTATTTTGTCATGACTCCATTTTGCATTGTTTTTTGGACTTTGTAAATACAAAATAAATAATTAATCTATAATATATTTATTATACTATAATTTTTTAAATTTTAAAATCTATTTTTTTTAACATAAATTAACTTTTAACTTTATTAATTAAACAATTAGCTGAATGTTATGTATATAATATCAGTTTTAGATTTTTTGAGCAAATTAAAAAGTTCTATATTTAAAAAATAATAGAACTTTTATATATATTTACTAATGACTTAGTTTTTGCTTAACCTTATTAACAACATCTCCGATTTCCAGGACTTCAAAACCTTGCTTTTTTAATACTTCACTAAGCGGTTCACTCAAAAATTTTTCATCTTCAACAAGAAGAATTTTTTCATGCGTTTTAATTTATTAGTCTACTAATTTATAAGTTTTTTTCAATCAATAAAAAGTTTTTTCTGGTTGAAATCTTTTTGCTGGTTTCTTTTTCTAATTTTTTTCTGGCATCGCCGGCAATTTTTCCGCCCTTTTTAG
>CAYNCE010000038.1:0-3042 GCA_964395855.1 uncultured Gammaproteobacteria bacterium
TTTCTTTTAATTTGTACTGGCATAATATAATAATAATATCAAAAAATATAACACTAGTCAAACTGAATGTGTTATATATAATTTATCATATATTTATTTTTTTAGCAAATTTGTCAAAAATAGATTTTTAGATTATTATAAATTATATGAGCCAAACACTATACAGAAAATATCGTCCTCAGACTTTTGCTGATGTGATTGATCAAAACGCAACTAAAGTCACTTTGCAAAATGAAATCGTATCAGATTCAGTGGCGCACGCTTATCTTTTCACTGGTCCGCGCGGAACTGGCAAAACTTCTCTAGCTCGCATACTAGCTAAATCTTTAAATTGTTTACAACGCAAAGAAAAAAAATTTGAACCGTGTAACAATTGCGCAGTCTGCAATGCTATCACAGCTGGTAAAGATTTGGATTTAATTGAAATTGACGCCGCTACCCACACACAAGTTGATAAAGTGCGCGAAAATATTGTGGAAAACATTAAATTTGCTCCCCACAATAAACACAAAATTTTTATTATTGACGAAGTGCATATGCTTTCCACAGCAGCCTTTAATGCTTTGCTTAAAACTTTAGAAGAACCGCCTGAATACGCTGTTTTTATTTTATGCACAACTGAAGCATACAAACTGCCTGAAACTATAATCTCGCGTTGCCAAAGATTTGATTTTAAAAAAATTTCAGCTAAAGAAATTGCGAAGAAATTAAGAAAAATAGTTAATGCTGAAAAAATCAAAATTTCAGATGAAGTTTTGCAAACTATTGCCTTGCGTAGTGGCGGATTTGCGCGGGATGCTGAAAGTTTGTTAGGTCAAATTATAGCTTTGCTGTCGTCTGACAAAAAAGAAATTACTTTAGATGATGTAACCGCAATTTTGCCGCGTTCAGATATTGTTGAGATCGGCCAGCTAATAGATGCCTTAATTAATAAAAATGCCAGCAAAGGAATTGAGATAATTAATAAATTGGTGGCTGATGGTGTTGATTTAGAAAGATTTAATTTGGATTTAATTGATTATTTACGCAAAATAATTTTAATTAAAATTAATTTAAAAAGCAAAGATGAAAATATTGCAACGCTTCCCGAAGAAGTTAAAAATAAATTAATTGCTCAAGCTGAAGAAATTGATTTTAAACAGCTTATCCAATGGTTAGAAAAATTTATGCTTCAGCAAAAATCAATCTCCGCAGCTGAAATTAGCCAACTGCCGTTGGAGATGGTGGTGGTGGAAGTATGTAGTTTATCTGCCTCCGCTCCCCATCAGTCCTTTATCGCTACGGCAGATAAACTCCAAAATAAAAACAAAATGCAGCTTATGCCGAATACAAATAAATCCATTGATATAAAGTTAGAAAAAATCAAAGAATACTGGCCGGAAATTTTAAAACAAAGTCATAAATTAAATCATTCATTGCCTTTGATTTTAAAAAATGGTTATCCTTATGAAATTAATAATGATATTTTAAAGCTTGTTTTTGAATTTGGAATTCACGCAGAAAAATTAAAAGATAATAAAAATTTAACCGCAGTTGAAAATTTGTTAGCTAAAATTCTGGGCAAAAAAATTAAAATCCAAACTCAAATTTTAGACAAAGAAAAAATTCAAACTTTAAAATCTGAATTTAAACCAAAGCTAATAGAAATGGATGAAGATCAACTAAATTCAATCGCTGATTCATTTGGAGGGAAGATTGTTGAGTAAAAAAGTAAGCAGATATTTTAAATTTTCTTCTTTTGTCATCCCGAGTATTGATAGGACTTTTTAGGATTGGGTCAATGCGATGGGATCCCGTAGAATAACACTGGTCTTTGTTCCACTGGATCCCATCACTTCTAGCGACCCTAAAGGTCGTTCGGGATGACACTACCTAAACTATATTCCCTCCTCCCAAACAAATATTTCTTTGGTAAAAAACCGCAAACTGTCCTGGAGTAATTGCTACTTGAGGTTTGTCAAAAATTAATTCGACAGCTTTTCTCCCTCTCCTATTTAGGAGAGGGTCAAGGTGAGGTTTTATAGTTGCTAACGCGCTTTTGTGTTGAGAACGAATTTTAACTCTAGCTCTAAATTTATCCCGAGTACTCTGGACTGGATTAATAAAATGAACTGGGGATAAAACAACTAACTTGCTTAACAAGTCTTTTTTATTTTTAGACACAATTAAAATATTTTTCTTAACATCAAATCCAATTACAAAATAAGGTCCGCCAGCTAATTTAATACCTTTACGCTGGCCAATTGTATAAAAATGTAAACCATTGTGCTGACCTAAAACTTTACCTGATTTATCCTGCATTTCGCCCAGTTTCTGACCTATTTCTTTGCTTAAAAAATTAGACATTGATTTGCCAGCTACAAAACAAAAATCCTGGCTTTGTTTGGTTTTTAAATAAAAATCAAATCCTTGTTTTTTAGCCATTTTATAAATTTCATCTTTAGTCAAATCACCCAAAGGAAAAACAATTTTACTTAAATATTTTTGTGGCAAATGCGACAATGAATAAGTCTGGTCTTTTGATTTGTCTTTAGCTATTAGTAATTTATTATTATTTATTCTTGCGTAGTGACCAGTTGCGACATAGTCAATCTTGTGTCGTTTAGCCCATTCAAAAAGTTTTTTAAACTTTAAATTTGGATTACACATAACACAAGGATTCGGAGTTTTGTTATTTTTTAACTCACTAATAAAATATTCAATCACTTCTGATTTAAATTCTCGCGATACATCATAAATATAATAAGGAACATTTAGTTTCTTACAAACTTTTTTTGCCATTGCAAAAGATTCAGTACTGCAACATACATTTTCACGCAATAAATTTTCTTTATCTTTCCAAACACAATATTTTAATGACACACCAATAGGCTCCCAGCCCAGTTTTTTTAACAAAACCAAAGCCATGGTTGAATCCACGCCTCCAGACATGCCAACTACTATTTTTTTAGTTATGTTTTTAATCATAAATAAATACTAGCATAATAAATTAATTTTACAGAATTAAAATTAAATAATTATTTTTTCTTTTTGACTGATGTT
>CAYNCE010000038.1:3142-6204 GCA_964395855.1 uncultured Gammaproteobacteria bacterium
AATTAATTTTACAGAATTAAAATTAAATAATTATTTTTTCTTTTTGACTGATGTTTTTTTAGCTTTGGCTTTAACTGGTTTTTTTACAGCTTTAATGCTTTTTTCAGCTGTTTTTTTAACTGCAACTGCCGTAGACAACAATTCAATAATTTTATCCAATTTGATATTCAGATTATCAAATTTCTGCCCAAATTGCTCAGGTTTTGGACCTTGACTAGCGTGACCGCCTCTACCAATATCTTTGCCTCTACGCACGCCAAAACAATCATTGCAATAGATTGGTTTGTCACTAATTGGCTTAAAAGGAACTTGGCAACTTTTGCCGCATTCCGCGCAGATAGCTTGGTGCATAACTGGTCTGTCAGAACTTCTATTGTCGCCAAATTTTCTGTTACCATATCCTCTGTCATCTCTACCTCTATCATCTCTGCCTCTGCCCGAACGATTACCTTGATTAAAGTTTCTCATAAATTTTTATATTAATTAATAATGATTGAAGTCTATACCCTTAATATATAAATGTCAAGTCTATAATTTTTGGTTGCGGAGGAGGGACTCGAACCCTCAACCTCCAGGTTATGGGCCTGGCGAGCTGCCATTGCTCTACTCCGCTTTAATTTTTTTGGTAGCGGGGGCGGGGATTGAACCCGCGACCTTAGCGTTATGAGTGCTACGCTCTTACCAACTGAGCTACCCCGCCAAATGCTTGGTACCGATGGAGAGACTCGAACTCTCACTCTCTTGCGAGAACTGGATTTTGAGTCCAGCGCGTCTACCAGTTCCGCCACATCGGCTGAATATAAAGATAGCCATTTTAAAACAATCAAATTTATTATAAATGAAAAAATATTTTTTGTCAATCAAGAAGTGTGCTAGAATAAATAAATATATGTATATGACAGTCCACACACCAACCGCATTACTAATTGGCGTAGCAACTCACAACCCAATTTTAGCTTTTGTTTTGGCTTTTATTTCTCATTTTTTACTGGACATTATTCCACATGATTCAATTAAAACAAAAGACCGCATTAAAAATGTAAAGCATTTTTTAAAATTAGGTAGTATAGATTTAATATGTCTTTTTGGATTTTTAGTAATTTTATATTTTACAAAAAACTTAGATTGCGAAGCATCAATAATTGCCGCAATAATAGGCGCTGTTTTACCTGATTTTATTTGGGGCATTAATATGCTAACCAACAAAAAAATAAAGATTTTAAATCTTTATAGTATTTTTCATAGCAAAATAATTGACAAAAAAATTGTTTATCCTTTTGTGCCAACTTGGGTTGCGTTTATAACGCAAACTTTGATTTTTACAATTCCTCTCTGGGTTTATTTAATAGTTATTCATTACTAATTGCCTGCACTGGACAAGAATCAATGCCATTCTGAATATCACATTCGCCTGGCTCTTGTGAAATCACTTCAGCTCGCATTGTATCAGAATTTAATTGAAAAACTTTTGGACAGGTGTCAACACACAATCCGCAACCAATACATTTTTCTGGGTCAATTTTTATCATATTTTTTTAAGAGTTGATTAAACGCTCTTTATATTTTCTTAATTGAATAATAATTTTATCTAAAGCCAAATCAAAAGCTTCAATTATTGTATGGTCATCTTCAGAAGCGCGAAATTGATGCTCTGGCAAAGATAAAAATAATTCGACTTTATATGCTTCTTTTTTAGCAAATTTTTCTGTTTTAATTTCTAAACGTCCAAGCTCTAATTCATTTTCAGAAATTAGTTTTTTAAATCTATCAATCTTTTTTGTTATATATTCTTCCAAAAACTTTTTATCTCTTTCAGCAACTTGTTTATATGAGAATTGAATATTCATAAATTTATTATAACAAATAATACAACCCGAGTAAACACAACACAATTGCCTCAACCAAAGTTGCCCATTTTGTGAACTTATCTGAAGCTAACCAAATATCCATCTTAAAAACGGCAATTATAAAAATAACTATTTCATCCAGCAAATAAAACAAAAGAAAAATCAAAATATAAACTACATAACTCCAAACAGATAGTGAGGTCTGCGCCAAAACTCCTGCAAAAGCCACTGGAATAACCGCTGAACAAGGAAATTCAACAATCGTGATAATCATAGCAAAAATTAAGATAACGCCACTTGTGACTAAAACATTGCCTGGCCCCTGAATGTGGTTTTTGATTTTATCTGAAAATCTGCCTGTAATTTTTTGACCTGCGCTAATCTCGCAGGTAGGACCGTACTTGCGGATTTTTAAATAGCGTTGGAAAAAATAAATTGCGCCGCCCAAAGCCAACAAGCCAATTAAAATTTGCAAAATTTTCATATACGGCGCAAATAAAACAAAAAATTTATACCACATAACAATCAACGCGCCATAAATAATAGCTGTAACTAAAATAAATGTGCCACCATATATTAAAATTTTTCGTCTTGATTTTAAAACCAAAACCAAACCTATAATCATTAAAAGCGCGCCCAAAGAACAAACATTAAACCCATCTAATATTCCTAATACTCCGGCTAAAACTGGCAAAGAATATTTTTGTGGGTCAATCTCTCCTAAAATAGGCAGAGTGATTTTTTTATTTTCTTCAACTTGTGACGCTGATTCTACAACATCAGTTTGCAATTGCTGTAAAATTGCCAGCTCCATATATTGACCAGCGCTATCTTCATTGTCAAAACCAGGCATAAAAATTTCGCCAATAAAAGTTAAGGGAGTTAAGCCAAAATATTTTTCAGCATTATGTTTTTTTAATAATGGCAATTGGATTTTAATTGCTTGCGGGTCATTGTGAATTAAACGCTTTATAGTAACTTGTGGATATTTTTGTTCAATTTTATCTAAAAAAATCTGCTCAGCCGCGCAATGTTGACAAGATTCAGAATAGAAAAAATAAATACTCAGAGTTTTAGTTTGGTCAATATTATTAACTAATTCATCCTGCGGAATATCGTTCGGAGCTGGCGTAGCTGTTTGACCAGCAATTGGCAAGATTAAAAATATAAGTAAAAAAAATAAAGCAAGTTTTAATTTTAGCATATTTTTTAGGG
>CAYNCE010000039.1:0-6033 GCA_964395855.1 uncultured Gammaproteobacteria bacterium
TGGTGCGCATACCAGGATTCGAACCTGGGACCTCGTCCTTATCAGGGACGCGCTCTAACCAACTGAGCTATATGCGCATGGTGGGCAATACTGGATTTGAACCAGTGACCTTCTCGATGTCACCGAGACGCTCTAACCAGCTGAGCTAATTGCCCGCAAATATTGTTTACTATTATTATAAACAAAAAAGCAATCTAGTTCAAGATTGATTTAATTATTGCATAAATAAACAAGAATGTCAAAAAAAAAACAGTTTGTCAAACAACTAAGAAGTGGTAATATAATAATGTATGACTAATGTAGAAGAAATAAAATCCAAATTGGACATTGTGGAATTAATTCAAGAATTTGTGCCATTAAAACAAAGCGGTGTTAATTTTAAAGGTAGCTGTCCTTTTCATAATGAAAAAACACCGTCTTTTATGGTATCCAGAGAAAAACAATTTTTCAAATGTTTTGGGTGTTTGGCTGGCGGCGATATTTTTACTTTCTTGCAAAAAATCGAAAATATTGAATTTCCTGAAGCTTTAAAAATTCTAGCTGATAAAGCTGGCGTGGAATTAAAGCATCAATCATATAATCCGCAGTTTCAAAATCTAAAAACCCGGCTCTATGAATTGCATGAGGTTGTAACAAAATTTTATCAAGACCAGCTTGTAAATTCTTTAGCTGGGAAAAGCGCGCGCGTATACTTAATTAATTCTAGAAAATTAAGCCCAGAAATAATTGCGGAATTTAAAATTGGTTATGCCCCAGATTCATGGGACGCAACTGGTAAGTTTTTAAAAACTAAAGGTTTTTCAGATAATGAAATTTTGCAATCCGGCTTAGCAGTTGAGAAAAATAATTATAATAACGCAACAAATTACTATGACCGTTTTCGCGACCGCGTAATGTTTCCAATTTCTGATCATCATGGAAATATTGTTGGATTTTCCGGACGCGCAATAAAAGCCGATGACCAAGCCAAATACATCAACACTTCACAAACAATAATCTATAATAAATCACAGATATTATATGGATTAGATAAGGCTAAAAAAAGTATTAGAGAATTAGATTTTATAATCTTGGTTGAAGGCCAAATGGATGTAGTTGCTTCGCATAAAGCAGACGTGAAAAATATAATTGCTTCATCAGGCACTGCCTTAACTGAAGATCAAATACGGATTTTACAAAGATACACTAATAATTTAGTCATGTGTTTTGACCAAGACGCAGCTGGCGTGTCTGCTGGAGAGCGGGGCATTGAAATGGCTTGGCGGGCTGGTATGAGTGTTAAGGTTATAATTCTGCCAGACAATATTAAAGACCCAGACGAATTAGTTCAAAAATCATTCCCTAAAGGGACATGGAAAGAAGCAGTTAATAAAAAAGTTAATTTTATGGATTACTTTTTTACAGTTAATCTTAAAGGACAGAATTTGTCTGACATTGATGTGAAAAGAAAAATTGGCGCGCGTTTGCTTACTTGGATTGCGAAATTAGGCGACGCGATTGAAAAAGATTATTATTTAAAAAAATTAGCAACAGTGTTAAGTGTAGATGAAAATGCCTTGCGCGAATCTTTAGGAAAAATTGGTAATAAAATCGTAGGGACAGGTTTTAAACCTGTCCAAAATTCAGATGTAGGGACAGATATTAGACCTGTCCAAAATAAATCCAAAATTCTTTCTCAACGCCTGCTTGCTTTAGCGCTTTATAATTCAGAATATGCAGAAGAATTAATTAGCAAAATATTGCCAGAATTAATTGATAAAGATTATCAAGAGTTTTACAAGATTTTAATTGTGCATTATAATAAGGATGGAAACTTAGATGACTTGCGTACTAAATTACAGATACAGGCCAAAGATTTGGTCTTAAGTTTTGATACTTTAAAATTATTAGCTGACAATGAATTTATGGGAATGTCTAGAAGAGAGATTAATCGCGATTTTGATTTGTCAGTCAATTTTTTAAAGCATGAAAATATTACAACCCGCCTCAAGCAAGTTGAAAATTTAATCAGCCAAGCAGAACAGCAAGGCAATCATGAAAAAATAGAAAAACTAATGCAAGAGTTTGCAGAATTGTCTAGGGAATTAAGTGATTTATAAAATTTATTAAACAACCTCCCCCTAACCCCCTCCTAGTCAGGAGGGGGAAGTAAAAAATACGGAAAATTTAATCTAATAGCTCCCCTCCCCTGACTAGGGGAGGGGATGGGGGTGGGGTAGTATTCTTATGCAAAAAAAGAAAATTACAATTAAAAAGGGGATTAAAAAACCGACTAAGAAAACTAGCCGGACTAAAAACGCTAAAAAGACTGTCCAGACTAAATTTAAAAAGTCTGCAGTAAAAAAATCAAAAAGCGTTAAAATTAGAATTAAGAAAAAGAAAAAATTTATCCAATTTGAAAAAGAGATTTTTAATCCAACGCAAGCCAATGCTTTATTAAAAAAAGCCAAGAACCGTGGTTTTGTGACTGAGTCAGAAATTTTATTAGCTTTTCCAGCGATGGAAGATTATGTTTTTGAGTATGAAAAATTTTTATTTAAATTAGATAAAGTCGGGGCCCAAGTTGTGGAAGGTGAAATCGGTTTATTAGATGAAAAAGAAAAACGGCAAAAGATTTTAAATAGTTTAGGTATTGGATTGGATAAAAAACGCAGTGATTTATCAGACATTTCTTCTGACTCAATCCAAATGTATTTGCGTGAAATCGGCAAAGTGCCTTTGTTAAAATCAGATGAAGAAACTGTTTTGGCAAAGCGCAAAGAAAAAGGCGATCGCGAAGCTACTCGCAAACTGGTTGAATCAAATTTGCGTTTAGTGGTTTCAATCGCTAAAAAATTTGCTGGACGCAGTGGCTTGACTTTGTTAGATTTAATTCAAGAAGGCAATGTTGGTTTGTTCCGCGCAGTAGAAAAATTTGATTATCGCAAAGGTTACAAATTTTCAACTTATGCTACTTGGTGGATTCGTCAAGCTATTACTCGCGCTTTGGCTGACCAGTCGCGCACTATTCGTATCCCAGTGCATATGGTTGAGACCATTAATAAATTTAAGCAGGTGCAGAAAAGATTAATTCAAAGTTTAGGTCGGGAGCCAATGCCAGAAGAAATTGCCGCTGAAATGGAAGAAGAGGTTGACAAAATTCGTCATATTATTAAAATATCTCAAGAGACTGTTTCTTTGCAGGCAACTATTGGTGATGAGGGTGATGATGATTCAAAATTAATTGATTTTATTCAGGATTATGAAACTATTTCGCCAGACAAAGCTACTGCTATCCAGTTGCTTAAAAAATATATAAAAGAAGTGATTAGTGAATTAACTCCACGGGAACAAAAAATTCTGGAAATGCGTTTTGGCTTGGAAGATGGTGTGTTTCATACTTTGGAAGAAGTTGGTCAGGAGTTTGGTGTTACGCGCGAGCGCATTCGTCAAATTGAAGCCAAAGCATTAGAAAGAATCCAAGGGTATGAAGAAGGTATGAAAAAATTAAAAGGATATTATTAATTTTATGAAAATCTTACTTACAATCTTAATAACAATAATTGTTTTATTTTTACTGTTATTTGCTATAACAGAAATTTTAAATGTAAAAATAAAATTTGAAGACAAAAATAATCAGGAATCCGCCTCCGCCAATGCTACGGCGGACAAGCAAGATGTAGGGACAGGTTTAAAACCTGTCCAAGATAATAATATGCAAGAAAAAAAAGAAGAAAAAATAGCTGAAGAAATTATACAAGATATCACAGAACTTTCAGCGCAGATATTAAAAGAAGGTACTGGTAATAGACAAGTTAAAGCTGGTGATGAAATTACTGTGCACTATACAGGAATGTTGTTAGATGCAACTAAATTTGATTCCAGCGTTGACAGAGGTCAACCTTTTAGTTTAACTATTGGCGCTGGGCAGGTGATTCAAGGATGGGATGCTGGGATTATTGGTATGAAAATTGGAGAGCAAAGAAGATTATTTATTCCATCAGAATTAGCTTATGGGGAACAAGGCGCTGGCGAATTAATTGGACCAAACGCTGACTTGGTTTTTGATGTTGAGTTAATTTCAATTGATAGTGAAGAAATTGAATAATAGGTCATTAGGGTCTCCCCTCCTTTTCAAGGAGGGGTCTCGGGGGTGGTTAATAAATTTTTTAACAATTAAATAAATATTCCGCGGTAGCTCAGTGGTAGAGCAATTGACTGTTAATCAATTGGCCGTCGGTTCGAATCCGACCCGCGGAGCCAAATTGTAAGTTCATCTTATTGGCCCGGGCTTATAGAGCGTCGTTATACATCAGAGTTTTTAGCTCTTTTTTTGTATAACTCTTTAAATTGATCAATTGCTTTTTTAGGCAACATATTTTCATTTTCATTGCCTCTTGATTTTTAATAAAAAAGAGGCCAAAGATAATTAAAGAAAATACCCATTTCCCTTAATTACTCAGACCTCACAAAGAGTAATTAAATATTGAATTGTTTTTATATTCCCGGCTCTGACGAAAAAGAGCTCGTAACTGGTTACCACGATTGTGATAATCAATTACGAGCTCTTGGGCAAGGAATACCGTTCAGGTCTACCCCTTAAGGTAGAAAAGTATTGTATTATTATTTTTAGTATAGCAAAGTTTTTGAAATGCAACAATTGTGGATAACTGGGAAGCTGATATAATCTTATATAGTTGATATATTAGTTTTGCCATCTGACATCATATTTGGTATAATTTATACTATAAGTATCCTTTAAGGTGTATAATAGTAAATATATGGATAAAAAACCAACAAAAGGTGAATATTTAGAGGTCTTGTTAAGATCTTCCAAAACCGTCTTTTCCATTAAAGACGTGGCTTTGTTATGGGGCGAGGAACAAGAGCGAAAAGTGGCTCCCAGATTAAATAAATACGCTAAAGCCGGAAAGTTAGTCAGATTACGCCGAGGCTTTTACGCCAAAGACAAAAACTATGATCGTTTGGAATTGGCCACCAGAATCTATACTCCCTCTTATATCAGTTTTGAGACGGTTTTAACACGGACTGGAATTAATTTTCAAAAATATGACAGCGTTTTTGTAGCTTCGTATGTTACCAGAGAGATTAAAGTAGACGGGCAAAATATATCTTACATCCGCATGAAAGATTATGTTTTAAGCAACACAACAGGCGTTGAGCAAGACGGCAATGTGGCAATGGCCATAAAAGAGCGGGCTTTCTTGGATAGAATCTACATCAGCAAAGATTATCATTTTGATAATTTGGACGCTTTGGATTGGGACAAAGTTTTTGAAATTTTGCCGATTTATAATAACAAGCGAATGGAGAAAAAAGTTAATGTTTATTTTAAAGAATATAAGAAAGCAAAATTATGACAGTAAATTACGCTAAACACAAAAATATCTTATTGCAGATATTAAAAGACATCTATTCCGACACTTCTATCTCGCCTCATTTGGGTTTTAAAGGCGGAACGGCCGCTCACTTGTTTTATGGCTTGAATAGGGATTCTTTTGATTTGGACTTTGACTTGTTAGACGAAAGCAAACAGCAAGCGGTGTTTGATAAAATCCAAAAAATAGCCGAGAGTTATGGCAAAGTAATTGATTCCAGAATCAAAAGATTTAACTTATTGAGTGTTATTTCCTATGACACCAAGTCGCAGAATATCAAGATTGAAATTAACAGACGGGATTTCGGCTCAAGATATGAAGTAAAGACTTTATTGGGTATCTCTATGTTGGTGATGGTGCAGGAAGATATGTTTGCTCATAAGTTAATGGCCATGTTGGAACGGGTTGGCAAAACCAGCCGGGATATTTATGATGTCTGGTATTTTTTAAAGAATAACTGGCCGATAAATAAAGAGATTGTGGAAAAACGTTCGGGCGTTTCATTTAAAGAAGCGTTGCAGAAATGCGTCAAAGAAATGGAGAAGATTAAAGACCGCAATTTATTGGTCGGTTTGGGAGAGTCGTTGACCGATCCGCAAAAGGACTGGGCCCGGGCAAAGTTAAAATCAGAAACCATCTTTTTATTAAAAGCTCG
>CAYNCE010000040.1:0-5820 GCA_964395855.1 uncultured Gammaproteobacteria bacterium
AATTTTCATATAGTTCTACCAAATTTCTATTGTAATTTTAATATGGTTATATAAACTTGTCAAATTAATTAACTATTGCCTCTTGCTCCACCCAACACCCAGGGCTTTCTGTTTGGCTTGGTATCCCCCAGCAAGATAATAGTCTTGATAAATCTAAACTATCTACACGATTATTTTTATCAATAACTAAATCTATTGATTTTATATTTGTACAATTATTGTGTTTATAATTTGCTGTAACATCATGTAATTTATGCCAGTGGGATAATAATATTCCAAAATCCTGTATATCTACTTTGTTATCGCAGTTAAAGTCAGGGGATAGGACTTTGGGTGGGGTTGGAACATATTCTTTTATAAAACTAGCTAAATTAACAAATTTTATTGCATCTGAAATTACATAACCATTGGCATTATTAGATATTTTAATATAGTTATTTTCTCCTTGCGCTAAATCAAATGTTCCCAAACTGTTCCATTGACCTTGGTCTTGGGTTTGGTCAACTGTTATTATCTTATTTAATTGTCCGTTAATATATATTTCATAAGGCACATTAGTTGCCGCTGTTTTACCTTCAATACTTCCATGCCATTCAAATATTTCATATTTCCCAGGAATATTTATTTTTGGTTTGTAAGTCGCTGTATTTTCGCCAGAACCTTGTTCTGAAAGCGCAAAACCAGAACCATATCTGTCCCAACTAATTCGAAATGCATAATATTTATCTCCCTTAATGGCCATTTTGCAACCACTAGAACAATCAACTGCTTGCTTCCAATCTCCAATATATTTAACTGGCTCTTGCTCAATAGTGGTCATATTATATAACATATTATCAATAATTATTGGCGTAACTAAAACTATTGGTCTAGTAAACATCATAATACCATCAAACTCTTTAAAATTTATACAATCTGAAAATTCTGCTCCATTATTCCAGGATGGTTCTTGGTTGCCAAGAAATCTATGATACGGACCGCCAGTTAAATCGCTTGGACAAAGTGTTTTAGCTTCGCCAGTAATGTTTGAAATTATAACGCCATTGTCAAAATATCTTGCTTTCAAACACTTCCTGCCCCATTCTGGACCAGAGCAAACTATGTTTGTTATATTTCCAGTTGGGTAACCTAAATCTCCTTCATACTCATCATGTATAAAAGTGTATCTGTGAAAACTAGTTCCTTCATCATGACCAAAAAAAGCGCCAACAATTTGGGCTGATGTAAAATCGGCGCGGAAAACTGAGCCAGTTAATGTGCCAACCCATTTTTTGCCTTCATTAAGAACTACAAAACTGCCTGCATTACTATTAGCATAAACAACTCTTGGTTCAACAGCACTGCTTAATAAATCTATAGTCTTATTAAAATTCCAACCTCTTGAACCAACGGTCTCTTGTGTCCAAAACTCAAAAGCATTGCCATTAAAAAACTTTTCTCCACCTTCATGAGGAATAATCACAGCATCAGGTTTTAAAGCACGAATATTGTTAATTAGTGTTTCTTTGCCTCGCGACCATCTTCCATTCACTACCCCTACACCATCCGAATTTCCATCACAATTTAAATCAAGTTCGTTTGGTCTAGAATACCATTGTAAAGAACTCCACCAAGTATCTAAATAAAGACCATCATAATAATCCCATGCTGTATTTTTCACTAAAAATTCTGCAAAAAAATTATTAAAATTCTGATTGCCATAAATATAATTAACATTGGGGCATTCATTAGATAAATTCATAAGATAAGAACCAGCAAATTTTTCAAGATTATCATCTTTATCACAGCCTCCTTCATAATGAGCATAATATTCTAAAGGTAATTTTTTATTGGTAAGTTGTTCTATTTCCTCATGCCCAATACCAGTAGCACCTAATAATAAAATGTTTGGATTTTTTTCCTTTATTTCTCTTGCGATTGAAGCTGGTCTGCTACCATAAGATCTATACCCCAACATATCATGATTTTCCCAAATATCTGGACCTGCTTCTCCGGCAGGATAAAAAGTTATTTGCCCAATGCGCGGATATGGCGGATTAAGCATGCCTTTAGATTGTGTTGGAGTAAATGGATTATTGTTGCCATTATTGCCAGTGTTATTATCTTTACAAACGACTGCGCAACATAATTTAGATTGATCAATCCAATCTGAACAAGTTTGGTTAGGTGAACAAGTATATCCATTGCAATCCGAAGGGTCAATTGTGCCATCTATATTTATAATAAAATTCTTTTCATCTGCATTTCCTTCGTTGTATGATATCATATTAGGATGAGCCGTATCAGTGCTAGCTGGCCATTCATATCCACCATCAGCGCATCCTACTTCCTGCAATTTAACATCTATTTTATCTTCATAAACTATAAACTCATGAAAACCACAATTTTTTCTTACTAAAGCTTGTGTAACAATATTAACAATGCCTCCTTTATTTACCACAGCATTAATATGCGCATCGCCTCCTAATAAAGCCACTATTTTAGAAGAATACTGTTTTAAAATACTATTATAATCTGTGTTATATTTGTCATTTGCCCTACCAGCAGTTCTTGGCGCATACATAATATGATGGTCAGCCACAATTATTGGCAACTCACTATTTTTTAATGTATTATCCAACCATGTTTCATCAATATTACTGTTATAACGGGACAACATAACAAACCTTATGCCTTTATGGTCAAAAGTATAATTTATTTTATTAGCGCCCAGATATGTTTTATAATTATCAGAAACATTTTTGTAGCCATTACCATCTAAATGATCTCCAGGTATTGGATAATATGGAATGCCAATGCTATTCATTGCATTTTTAAAATCAATATATTCTGCGGAAGAACCGCTATTAGCAATATCTCCAGTTACTAAAATTAAATCTGGTTTTATGCCCAAGCTGTTAATTTTAGTCTTTAGACCAGTTGTTCTGGTAAAATTTCCGCCATAACTGCCAAAATGCAAATCTGTAATTTGAATAAATGAAAAAATTGGGTCATTAGTCGCTGCTATTTTAACATCATACTCTCCAGCCACCTGTCCTTCCACATCTTGACTAATATAATTATAAAAATTATTAGAAACTAAATTTGTTATGCCAGTAAAATTAAAAATAAATATTCCAATAAATATAAAAGCTACAATAGTTAGTGGTATTGTTATATAGAAAATATTTTTTTTGTGAATTAAATTTTTGAGCATGGATAAATTTAAAAATTATTTATTTTTAATTAAATTAGTTATTAAGGCAATCATTACATCTTTTTCTTTAGGCAAACTCTGGGCTACTAAAAGCGTTAAAGCCACCAAAGCATTATTGTTAATCTTATTCTCGCCTTTTTTATTAAACAAAAATCTATTCTGTTTTAAAAACAAGATAAACAAAAAGGATGCGATTCTTTTATTGCCATCAACAAAAGGATGGTCTTTAATTACAAAATACAAAAGATGCGCTGATTTTTCTTCTAAACTTGGATAAAATTCTTTGCCTCCAAATGACTGGCTAATTGAACCTAAAATCCCTTGCAAAGTTTGGTCTCTTTCTTGACCAAAAATATCACTAGCTTGTTTTTTGACAGCCAATTTATTTTTAAATTCTTTTATTGAATTTTTAACAGATTCATAATCTAAAATTTGTATCTTTTTAATTTTACTTTTTTGGATTTTTAATTTTCCTTGATCATATTGTTGCAACAATATCCAGCTGTCCGCGTAATCAGTGATAATCTGCAACAAACCTTTGGCTTCTGAACTAGTTATTTTTTTATTTTGCATTGTAATCTGCAGTAATTTAATCGCGCTCTCAAGCTTATTCAACTCTTGCTCTTTTAATCTTTTTTGATTAATTGTGTAACCATCAATTATGTGTTTTTTCAAAACTTGAGTTGCCCAAACACGAAATTCTGTAGCTCTTTTAGAATTAACTCTGTAGCCAATGGATATAATCATGTCTAGATTATAAAAATCAACCTCTCTTTTTATGAATCTACCACCTTCTTTTTGAACTGTTGCAAAAATTGCAACAGTTGGTGTTTCATCTAATTCATGACTATCAAATATGTTTTTTATATGCCTTGAAATACCACTTTTATCAATATTAAACAATAAAGCTATTTGGTTTAAATTTAACCAAACAGTTTCTTTATCTAAATCTAATTTGACATCCAATCTCGCTATACCATCTTTAGCGCGATAAATAACTATTTCACCTTTTGAAATATTATTTGTTTTTAAATTTTTGTTATTTTTAAACATAAAAAATTAATTAAATTATCCAATGTGGTAAAAAATATATCTTGGCCGCATTCTTTTTTATTGGCTTGCCAGACTCTTTGCTTAGCACAATCGCATACTTACTTTTGTAATCTTCCATAAACGCATTCAAAGATTTAGTTAATACTGCCTTTTTTAGACTTGATTTAATTTCCAAAGGAACTTTTTCTGCATCTGTTTCTAAAATAAAATCAACTTCCGCGCCTGCTTTTGTTCTCCAAAAATTAATAGTTATTTCCTGTTTGATTAGTTGATTAAATACAAAATTTTCATACAAACTGCCGGCATCTACTCTGTTTGATAAATTTTTAAAATCATTAACTATATAATTGCGCATGCCTGTATCAAAAAAATACAATTTTGGATTTTTTACGATTTCTTTTCTTTTATTTTGGAAAAAAGGAACAAGCGGCATGCAAATAAATGTTTTTTCTAAAATATTTAAATATTTTTTTAAAGAAATATAGCTATAACCTGAGACCTGCCCCAATTCATTATATTCAACTAGCTGCCCTGTCTGGATTGCCAAAGCCTTAATTAATTTTACTAATTTAAAATCATCTATCAGCCCGAGAGTATCCTTGATATCTCTTAAAAAATAAGTGTTATAAATATTTTTTAAAATAATCTTTTTTTCTTTTTCGTCTTTTGCCAACACTACGCGCGGATAACCGCCCCAGATTAAAAATTCTTCCAAAATTTTATTAAATTGATTATTTAATGTTGTTGAAATATTTAAAAATTTAATTTTTTCAGATTTTAAATCCAGATCTTTTTTATAATCTAAATAAATTGGCAACAAGTCCTGCTGTTTAAAATTTAAAAATTCCTCAAAATCCAACTGGTACAAATTAAACACAAAAATTCTACCCACCAAAAATTTAATGGCGTGGATAGTCAAATCAATAGCCGAAGACCCAGAAATAATAATTTTATTGTTTAAAAAACTATCATACAAATATTTTAAATTTTTACCGCCATTTTTAGAATGCTGGAACTCATCAATAAAAATATATTTGTAATTATTAAAATATTTCTTGGCAAAATTCTTGATATCCTGCTCAAATAATTCTAAAACTTCTTTGTCTTCAAAATTTAAAAATATTGAATCTTTTAAATCAGCTTGAATTTTTCCAAGTAAAGTAGTTTTCCCGCTTTGTCTTGGTCCCACAATAGCTAAAATCTCTCTCTTGTCTAAATACTCTAGAATTGTATCTTCTAATTTTCGCTTATAATACATAAAAAAACGCTTATTTACCCAGACACCAAAGCCCCTTAAAGTCGACACCATTGGTGCTTGGGTTTACTAAAATTATATCATAACATAAGTATAGTATAACTAAAATTATATGTCAAATTGCCCAGCACCCAGGGCTTTCATTAGAAACTAAATTTGTTATGCCAGTAAAATTAAAAATTAATATTCCAATAAATATAAAAGCTATAATAGTTATTGGGATTGCGAAAAATAAATGTTTTTGATGAATACAACAACAGAGCATGGGGATATTATTAATTTAAAAAATCCAATAAGGCACAAACCAAATTTCCTT
>CAYNCE010000041.1:0-5776 GCA_964395855.1 uncultured Gammaproteobacteria bacterium
TTTGTAAATTATTTACTAATTATATAATTCCAGCACTCACCAGAATTACTGGCATTTATCCAACTAATATCTCCACTATATTCTAGTGTAGCATAGATATTAAAATCTGTCGCATTTGCAATTGAATTATATTGATAAATATGCGAGCCATCAGGACAAACAAAAATTTTCTCTGTATCATTCCAGCAACTTTCTCTATCAAATTTAACATCTTCAGTTGGGTTTGTATCACACGGTAAATTAAACTCATTAATCGGGTCAATCGGCAAAGTCTTTCCAAGCTCTTTGCCTAAAGTCTGCTGCCAAGACGGCCATTTTGAAGTTGAGATTCCGATTTGATAAGAACCAGCTAATAAATTTGGATAATGTTTTTCAGCATCTTCTATTGCGCTATTTTCAAAATAATCATTTAAATATTTTCTAATCGCGCCTAAATCAGTAATTCTTTTTGTATCGCGAGCAATTTTTATTCTATCTGAAATATTCTGGATATTAGTATTAAATTGTAAATTTTTAAGTAATTCATTAAAAATTGCAACAGTTTCTTGTGAAGCGTTTTCATTATATGATAATAAATAAATATTAGTATATATTTTCGCGCCAGACAAATTAGCCGCGGCAATATAAACTGAACGACCTTCGCGCGCAGCCTCATAATTTGCTACTTCAATAGCTGATGGAGACCCAGAAAAATCTTGAGCTTCATACCATGCTTGAGGCGACAAATGAGCTGAATTAATAAAAATTCTTAAACCAATGGCGTCAGTTGAACCATCAGCGCGCAAGAAAAGATATTCTTTTAGCATACATTTTCCAGGTAAACAATCTGAGTCACTATTGCATAGTTTTTGTCTGTTGTTTTCGCAAACTGGTCCTTTGCTTGTTGGATTTTCAGTTATTGCTGGCAAATCATCATCTATACTTTCATTACCACGGTCACGACAATAAAAAGTTGACAAATGCGCGTATTCATTATTATCTTGATAAATTCCACTTGCTGGCCATGGATTTAAACATAAATTATTTGTAATTTCTGCATAACCAGTATGTGTAGTATTGTCGCTTGAGTTAGCAGTAGTCATCAAAGTTGCCCTGCCATTTTTATTATTAGCAGTTACTGTTTCTGTGTCTGTAATTGAATCAGTAATAGAAATAATATCGTCCTCATCAATTTCATCCCACTTCCAAGTCCAAGTATAATCAGTTGTAGTGCTGATTTCTACGCCACTAGCAGAAAAAGCTTGAGCAAAAAAATCTTTAGTTTCCGCGCTTTTATTAAAAGTCCAATTTGCCGGATCAATTTCAACACTGCTAATTTTGCAAATTTGCGCATCATTAGTTAAGTTAAATTCATTAATATTATCTTGTGACAAAATCCCGCCTGTTATACCTTTTACACCAGTTTGACCAGATTTGATAATTACTTTAATTTTTTCTCCGGCTTTAAAAGAATTTTTTGATAAAATTTTTATTCCAGTACAATCACTATTTTTATTATTTACGCATTCAGCTTTGCCTAACTTTTCACCGTATTTAATTGCGCGAAAATTTATTTTAAATTCAACTGGACACCAATATTCAAATTCTTCATCAGCTGCTAAAACTTGTTTAATTAATTTTGAAACTTTACTACTAATTTTTTGCCAAAAATTTTTATTTAAACTATTATCCAATAAACTAATTTTGTTGCAATAACCTGTGTCTTTATTATTAGTCTGCCAAATTTCTATACCATTGTTTAATGAATTTGTATCCATTTTTTGATTAAACAAACTTGAGACAGAGATATTTGTGCATTCTTGCGCGCCTGTTGGCTGAAAATCTAAAATTTTAACTTCTGATGGCTCTTTGTTTGCGCTAGTATCAACAGTTAACAAAGCAAAATCAGACAACCCAGCTGTTGTTGCTGTTATATTAGTTTCACCATTAGCCAAACTCTTGACTTGATTAACTGGCTCTGTTTTATCCAAAACACTTGCCACTGAATTATCTGAAGACCCCCACACCCAATCATAATTATATGCATTTAATGGCGCGCCGTCACATATGCCCAAATCTTTACCCAAAGCATAAGCGCTAAACTTTTGCAATGAATTTAATTTAGTTAAAGTTTTTGTTTCTGGCAAAACATCAACCGCATTTAACTCGCAAATTTTATCTTGTGTAGAAAAAACCCAGCTAAATGAATCCATCTCTGTTGTATTGCTATAATTTAAACTAGATAAATTCTCTGCAAAATCTTTACTAATTATATTTTTATTTAAAATTGCTCTATAATATGTTTTAGCTTTTAAATCATTTTCCGGGCTTATATCAACCTGAAATAAATTACTATCAATATCTTCTAAATAATTAATTTTAATTTTTACTTGCCCAGCTAAATCGTCTTTTTTACAATCCTGATTTTGGCATTCAAAAACACTAATATTATTATTCAAACTGCTTTCATCTAATGCTAGATTAAATTTAGCGCCCAATTCAGTATTGCGACAAGCTGAATTGCAATTTCGCGGCCACCATTTTGTAATTCTTAATTTAGGATTATTTGGGTCAGGTTCTGTTTTACAGTAGCAATTCAAAGCGCAAAATTCACTTACTTGAACATCACACAAATCATCATCTGGTTCACACATTGATAAATTACTGCTGCACGGCTTTGGCTCTTGGTCTCTGCAATTTAAATCAAAATTAACTGGGTTGCTTGCGCCTATTGAATTACTAACAATTACATTGCCTTCATTGCCTTCAGTTGGGAATTTAGTTTCAATTTTATTATTTTCCCATTTGTCAATTACTCCTAATTTATTTTCAGTAAATACAATTTTAGAATCTGCGTTTTGTTCATTAAAACGAATGCCTTTAGCTGTAATTTTATCATCAAAACATCCTTTGCTTGGGCTTAAACTCCACAAACAAGGACCTTTAGCTGATTCACCCTGCATTAATCTAAAATCATATTCATTGCTTTTAAGCTCTGAATTTTGAAAAGTTGTTGTAATTTGAATTGGATATTTTACGCCATTATCTGCTTTATCTAAATTACTTGGACTTGGAATTGAAGTTGTGATTTGTTTATCTTGCCAAGCGCTTGTATCAATATCTAAATTGATGTTTTTATTTAAATCAGCTTTGCCAATATCGTCTCCAAAATATCTTCCAAAAATAGTAATGCAAGTTCCATCTGGTCCAAAATTTGGTGAAACACGCGTAATAACAGGCGCATTAACACACTCATCTGCTGACGCAATTTTAAAACTCCAAGACTTCTCAAGCTTATCGTTTTCTTGATTAAGAATTAAATTAGTTTTTACATTTGCTGTATAAGTTTGGTCAACATTTAGTAAAACTGTATCAGGTTTAAACTCATAAATTTTGCAATAATCATTCGGATTAGCGCCATTTGGCAAATCATCAACCACTTGCAAATTTCGCATTACACTTGGCGACAAACTTCCACTAATTACTAAACCTCCACCTTGACCATTTGCCATAACTTTGCAACTGTTATTCTCTGAATTATACATTGAAGTTTTAAAAACAATTAAAATACTTGTATCTGGGCAAGCATTTGTATAGGAATCATTAGGATAAACTAATTTAACCCCAGGCACAGTATCATTAGTTTGAAAACGCCAAATTTTTGTTCCAGTCATCATGTTGTTGCACAAATCTTCAATTTCTGAAACTTCAATCTGATACCATTCAAAAGCATTAAAAAATAAATCATAAATTTCAAAGCCAACGCCTTGAGAATTAATTTCAACCGTGTAATCATTATTTAATAAATAATCAGCAAGAATTCCACCAGTTCCATCATTATTAACTTGCCCTGTTATTTTTCTAATTTTTATATTATTTTTTGCATCTTCTGGCGGTAAAATCGCTTCTGAAAATTTAACTTGTAAAACCGGAACTAAATTAACATTTCTATCAGGATAATTATCATCATCTTGCAGAACTGGGTAAGCTGAAACAATTTCTGGCGCGACTTCATCAATTGTTTCTCCGGTTTTAAATTTCCAGCGATAAACTGCGCCTGCGTCTGCGCAACCTGGCAAAACTGCTGTGCCTGTTCCACACGCATTTGATGGATGCAAAACTAAGCCAGTTTTATCTTGAATAGTTTTAGGAATATTGATTCTGTAAAAATTATTTTTTTCAAAATCTTTAACATGTCTAAAAATAATTGATTTATTGGTTGTTGCCCATTCATTATTCAAATCAACAGGTAAAGTGTTGTCACAACTACTATTATTTTCACAATCTTCGATTTTTAATAAATTATTATTTAAAGCAGAATTCACACTTTCTTTATTTAAATGATGATTAAAAGTAACAACAACAGCGCTACACAAATGAACATCTTGCGTATAATTAGGAGGGCTGCCACAACTTGTTGTTATTGAATTGATTTTAAAAATATTTTCAGGCAACGGAGTTGGTATAGGATTTGGATTTGGGACAATATTATTGCCATTTTCTGCATCATTAGTAATCTTATTTAACACACTAAACACATACATTGTAATTGCAAAAGATAGCATAATAATAACTAAACCAATTAATCCATTAATCAACCATTTCTTGGCTTTGTCAACTTGATTTGCGTTTCCACCAGCTGTCATCCACAAAAACCCAGCGTAAATTATAATCACAATCGCAATCAAACCTAATAATCCTAAAACATAATTAATAATTTTAACAATTGATTTAATTAAATTCACTCTTGGCAAATTTATATTTTCTAATTGACTTTCTCCAAAATTTTCTTGAGCTAAAACAAAATTATTTGCGAAAATAAAAAAGACAGCAAAACTAATGCTGACGATGAGTGTGGCAAATAAAATTTTACTTAATTTTTTGTTTTTGACGAGCACAAGTTTATTCTGTCATCCCGAGCATTGATAGGACTTTTTAGGATTGGGTCAATGCGATGGGATCCCGTAGAATAACACTGGTCTTTGTTCCACTGGATCCCATCACTTCTAGCGACCCTAAAGGTCGTTCGGGATGACAATTTTTACTTAATTTATTTCCTCCTTCACCACTTTACTAACCACATTTCCATCAGCTTGTCCTTTTATTTTTGCCATTACCTGCCCCATTATTTGCCCAAACTGGCTTGGCGCGACTTCTCCTATTTCAGAAATAACTTCTTGAATTATTTTTCTAATTTCATTTTCACTCATTTCTTCTGGTAAATAAACATTTAAAATTTCTAATTCTTTTTTTTCTTGTTCAGCTAATTCAGGTCTGTTGCCAGCTTCATATTGCTGAATTGAATCTTTATGTTTTTTTACTTCTTTTTTTAAAATTTTTAATTCTTCTTCTGCATTTAATCCTTTATCTTTCTTTTTTAAACTAATAGCTTCATTATTAAAAGCTGAGACCAACATACGCAAAACAGATAATTTTTGAGTATCTTTATCTTTCATTGCTTGTTTTAATTCTTGATTTATTTTTTCTAGCAACATAAAATTTTATTTTCTTTCACCTTTAATCTGTTTTTGTCCTCCAATTGGTTCATCGCTGATTTTACCAATGCGCATTAAATACTGCCGTCTTTCACGGTTATATTTGCGACGCAAAGCATCTTTTTTAATTTGTCGCTTTGTGAGCGGCTTGAAAAACGACGCATTCTGCCGGGCTAAAATATTAACTCGGCTTTTACGAAATACGTCTTGAAAACGCCGCAATAAACTATACATATTTTCTTTAGGTTTTCTTTTAATTTGTACTGGCATAATATAATAATAATATCAAAAAATATAACACT
>CAYNCE010000042.1:0-5765 GCA_964395855.1 uncultured Gammaproteobacteria bacterium
CTGGATTTTTAATTCCAGCTATTGAAGCTTCACAAGTAGCTAAATATTTATTTGGAGTTGGTACTTGGTTAATGCCATTATTACCAGAGTTGTTTGAAGAAGTAAAATCAATGTTGTCATTCTGATGGCATAAAAATATATGAAACTTATAGACAGCCATTGCCATCTCAATTTTTCATCTTTCAAAGATGATTATAAAGAAATAATAGCTGATTGCTTAAATAAAGAAATCGGCATTATTAATATAGGCTCGCAAATAGATACATCTAAAAGAGCTTTAAAAATAGCTAATGAATATCCAAATGATCCAATTTATGCGTCTATTGGTTTGCATCCAGTTCATTTATCACAAACAGAAGTAGATGAAGAAGAGGTTAAGTTTAGAAGTCGTGAAGAAGTGTTTGATGAGAATAAATATCAAGAAATATTAGATGAAGATAAAAACAAAAAAATAATTGCAATTGGTGAGATAGGTTTAGATTATTTTCATCAGCCAACGACTAACAAAAATTTAGATTGGAAAGAGTTGCAGAAACAAGGTTTTATTCAACAATTAAAATTCGCGCAGAAAAATAATTTACTAATTATTTTGCACGCGCGAGGAAGTCAAGAAAATCCTGAAGACGCGTATTTAGATTTGCTAGAAATTTTATATTGTAGGGACAGGTCTGTGACCTGTCCAAAGTCAGACAGGTTTAAAACCTGTCCCTACACTGGCGTTATCCATTGTTTTGGTAGCTCACTTGAAATCGCGCAAAAATTTCTTGACTTAGGTTTTTATATTGGTTTTACAGGTATTATTACTTTTAAAAATAAATCAGTAGATGAATTGCGAGAAGTTGTAAAAGCTGTGCCTTTGAACAAAATTTTAATTGAAACAGACGCGCCATATTTATCGCCAGAACCTTGCAGAGGAGAAAAAAATAAGCCACAAAATGTTGAATTTGTGGCTCGTAAAATTGCAGAGCTTAAAAAAATAAGTTATAAAGAAGTTTGTAAAGCCACAAGAGGGAATGTAGAGAGGTTATTTGAAATTTAGTTTTTTACTCTCCCCTCCTTTTCAAGGAGGGGAGGAAAAATATGCAAAATCCACATCAAAAAATTTATAATCAAATTGAAAATGTTTTAAATAATTCAGAAAATATTTTAATTGTTTCTCACATTAGACCAGACGGAGACGCGCTGGGTTCATTATTAGGATTTTATTATTATTTAAACAAAATGGCTCCACGCAGGAGCAATGGAGTCAACATTGAGATTTTTATCAATGACAAAAATTTACCGCAGGATTTTAATTTTTTGTGTTTTTTTAATAAAATAAAAACTAACGAATATGAATTATTAAACAAAAATTTTGATACAATAATTATTTTAGATTGTGGAGATTTTAAAAGAAGCGGTTTGGAAAATATTTTGAGTAAAAATTCAAGCAAACCAAAAACAATAAATATTGATCACCATTATTCAAATAATAATTTTGGAGATATTAATTTAATTGATTTAGACGCATCATCAACAAGTGAAATTTTATATAATTTTTTTAAATATTTAAATATAAAATTTGATTCAACTTTATCAACTTGTTTGTTGACTGGTTTAATTACAGATACCAATTTTTTTAACCACACAAATACAACTCACAATACACTAAATGCATCTGCTGAATTAGTTAAAAATAACGGACGAATGAATTTAATTTTAAAACATATTTACAAAAATCCATCAGTTAAAAGTTTAAAATTATGTGGCTTGGCTTTATCGCGTTTAAAAGTTAATCCAGATAATGGATTGGCAACCACAGTAATTTGGCAAGAAGATTTAGAAAAATTCAAAGCCAGTAATGATGATTTGATTTATTTAAATAATTATTTAAACACTCTGGATGATGTCAAAGGCACTTTAATTTTAAAAGAACAATCAGATGGCTCGTTTAAGGGCAGTTTACGCACCAATCGTGATGATGTGGATGTTGAAGCAATTGCCAAACAGTATGGCGGAGGAGGACACAAGAAAGCCTCGGGGTTTGTTTGCAAAGATATTAAAAAACTTCTATAATAAAACATATGAACCTTATCCCAACAGTTATTGAAAAATCAAACTTTGGCGAACGCGCTTATGATATTTATTCTAGATTATTAAAAGAAAGAATAATTTTTTTAGGCGCGCCGATTAATGATGTGGTAGCTAATACAATTATTGCCCAAATTTTGTTTTTGGAATCACAGGACGCTAAAAAAGATATTAAACTTTATATTAATTCACCAGGTGGCATGACTACATCCGGAATGGCGATTTACGACACAATGCAATATGTAAAATGCGATGTGTCAACTATTTGCATAGGCATGGCAGCTTCAATGGGCGCGGTGCTTTTATCTGCTGGCGCAAAAGGAAAGCGCTTTAGCTTGCCTAATTCTGAAGTAATGTTGCATCAAGTAATGGGGGGAACAGAAGGTCAGGCAATTGATATTAAAATTCGCGCTGAACATATTTTAAAAGTTAAAGATAGGTTGAATAAAATTTTGTCTATCCATACTGGTCAGTCAATTAGCAAAATTGAATCTGATACTGACCGTGATTATTTTATGACTGCTGAAGAATCTAAAAAATATGGGTTGATTGATAAAATTATAAAAAAGTAAATTTGTCTTTACCTATTCAACTCAAAATTGCAGACTAAGTAGCCAACTCCAAACGGACCCTCGTAAGATAAAATTTTAGGTGTGTAATTTTGTTCAGCTAAAATACCTAACAAAATCACGATTGATTTTAAGCCGCATTCAGCAGCTTCTTCAATCAAATTAACATCAAGTTTTAAGATATTTTGTATATCTTTTTTTTGTATTAATTCAATTAATGTTTTATCAAATTTTTTACCCTGTGGATTGTAAGGCGCAGGCGCATCTTGAGTCAAAGCGTGTGACAAATCACCAGACGCTACAACAGCGATTTTTTTATCTGAAGAATGAATTATTTCAGCTAATTTCTGACCCAATTCAAAATGAGTTTGCAGATTTGCAAAAGAATAACCCATGGTAATAATTTTACTGGTTAGATTTTTAGTTAGATAAAATAATGGCACGCTTACACCGTGGTCAAGTTCGTTTTGAATAATTAATTGTGTTGGCAGTGAGGTTTCCAATAATTCCTTGATTTGATAAGCTAATGCAATGTCAGTTTTAAATTCCAGCTGAGTATCCATGTCGCCAAAATTTTTAAAATTAGCTGTTAAATTAGATGCTGTATTTAGGGTAAAAGCATGGGTCATTAAGTTGCCATGAGGGGAAACTATTAAAATCACATCTGGGTTTAAAGCATAAAAATCCTCAGCTAATTTTTGCATAGCAGTTTGAGTTTTTTTTATTTGCTCTAAATTTTCCTGCCCAATGGTTGGGATTAAAATAGGAGGATGAGGGCAGATTGAAGCTAGAATTAACATAAAATTAATTTTCTATATTTATTTCTTCGCCTAATTCATGCAAATCTAAAACATTTTGAGGCACTTCAATAATATTTTTCCATTTATAACCCAAACTTTCAAACACTTTACCTGAGGTAATCAAACGTTTTAAACTATTTGAAATAAAATATACATTTGGGTTGCCTGGCGCTTTAACTAATTCGCCATTTGGAATTTGAACCGCATTGCCAGTGGCGTATTGGTCTAATTCTTCTGGGCTGACAGCGCTTAGTTTTTTATTGGCATAATAATTTTTTAGCACCTCGCGCGCTAAAATCGGGTGTTTAACACCGTTTTGCACAAAATATACTCCGCCAGTTGTGTTGTCTTGCAGTAAAGCCCCAGTTGGATAAGCAGATTCTATTGTAATTGCTTCGCCAAGCACATAACCTGAAATGTCATTTTCTTCCACCACTACAATTTCTTCTGGGTTAAAACCTAAAAATTTAAATGTTTCTTGTGATACAATCGGTTTTAATTCATCGTTGATTAATAAATAAATTCCACCACTTGGAATTTGGAGCAGAGAATAATTGGTATGTTTAATTGGATTGCCAATACTGTAATTTTCTAAATCACTTTCTTTAACTGGAATAACTTTATCAAATGAGTAGCGCGAAGCAAAAACTGATTTGGATGTAAAACCTCGGCGCTGACCGTTTTGAATTAACCAAATGCCACCATTAGTTGCATTTTGCAAGAGTGAACCATCAGGATAATTTAAAGAAAACCAATTATTCCATAAAGTATTCAGATTTTGATTGCCATGAATATGCGGCGTGTAAGTATAAAGTGCGCGTGTGGCATCATTAGCTATAGTTATTTTTTGTCCATCAATATCATAAGTTTGATTAGTTTGATATTTAAATTCATTTGGATTGTCAAGATAATATCTTATACCTCCAGCTCCCCAGTCAATTTGGTTAGCAATGCCTTTGTATTTTTCATTACAGCCGCCGCTGTCTGGACAGCCGTAACCAGTGGCCCAATCTAATTGACTTTGTGATGGGCTAGGGTCAGTTACTAAACTTTGTTCTTTTTGCAATAATGCCAAAATATATTTGGGATTAACTTTATAAAGCCGTGAGACATTATAGATGATTTGATAAATATACATTCGCACGCTCGTATCTGCTGCTTTGCCTAAAGTCCCGCCTTTGTTAATTAAAAAGTTTTTAATTTCTTCGCTATCCATTGAAGTGTAATTAGTCAAATCATTATCAGATAAGATGTAATTTGGGTTAAAACTAGCAGCTTTAAGATTGGTTAGCGGACTAACCATGAAAGTAAAAATAATCAGAAAAATTAGAATTTTTCGCATAAATTTTATTATTATTAATTAACATAATTATTATAGCAAAGATTTTTAAAAAATGAAAATAGTAGTGTCTTTAAAATTTGCTATTGACAAATTTTTCCCTCTGTGTTAAGATAGTTAATTAATAAATAAATAGCTAATTTTGGTCTAAATTGCAACAAGTATCCTCCAAGAGACGACGAGCATGGGGATCTTATTTTGAGGGTAATTCTGGTCTTTGACTCGAATTTCCCTAAAGAAGATTTTCTTCTCTTGGAGCATATTTGTTGTAATATATTACCCGGTCAAGGCGTGTTAAAACTCTGCTTTGGCTGGTTTTTTTGATTGACTGAAAGATTTTTGCAGGGTATTATTAGAGTATATATGGATAAAGAAATTTTTAGATTCAAACCAAAAAAAAGAAAACCAATTATTGTGAATATAATTAGAGTGTTTTTTGTTTGTCTGATTATTTTTGAAATCCTAAATTTTTTAAAGATCTTAAATTTTACTTTAGAATTTACTTGGCTGGGATTGATAATTACCGCGATTGTTTCTTTAGTTTTATTAGAAGTTGTCGGACATAAATATAAACAGAAAAAGAAACACAGTTTGCATTGGTCAATTTGGTTAATTGTTTTAGCCGGCTTATGTTTAGATGTTTTTGGTGATATTTTTCATTTTTATGGCCAATATAATTGGTGGGACCAAGTGGTGCATATGTTTATTAGCGCTGTTACCTGCTTTACATTATTTACAATTATCAGCGCTTTTTGGATTGATAAATTTAAATTTAGTTTATTATTTAAAAAGGGCAGATTAATTCTTTCCTTGCTTCTGGCTACCACCACTACTATGACTTTGTCAGCGCTTTATGAAATTGAAGAATATTTAGAAGATATTATTTTTCACACTAACCGTTTAGGTCCTGGCACAGACACGGTCAATGATTTGGTTTTTAATTTATTTGGCGTCTTAATAATTGTGATTTTTGTTGTTGTTTATTAT
>CAYNCE010000043.1:0-2138 GCA_964395855.1 uncultured Gammaproteobacteria bacterium
TAGAAATTTTTACTGGCGTTTTTTTATTTTGGAATTTAAAATTTAACTGGATTCCTGTCCCTATAGGGACAGGAATGACAGGAGAATTACTTCTTCCCTTTCCCTTCCACAATTTCCTGCGCGACATTGGCTGGCACTTCAGCGTAATGATCAAATTCCATTGTAGAAGTTCCGCGACCTTGGGAAACTGAACGCAAAGTTGTAACATAACCAAACATTTCAGCCAAAGGCACTTGTCCATCAATAACTTTTAAATTGCCACGATCTTTCATCTCGCTAATTTTTGCGCGCCGTGAACTTAAATCACCAATCACATCGCCCATATATTCTTCAGGCACAAGCACTTCAATACTCATAATTGGTTCTAATAAAATTGAGCCAGCGTTTTTGGCGGCAGCTTGAAAAGCCAATGACCCAGCCATTTTAAAAGCAATTTCAGAAGAATCAACTTCATGATATGAGCCATCAAAAACACTTGCTTTAATATCAACCATTTGATAACCAGCAACAATACCGCGACTCATGGCTTCTCTAACACCTTTTTGAATAGCTGGTATATATTCTTTTGGAATTACGCCGCCTTTAATTGCGTCAACAAATTCAAAATTTTCTTGTTTTTGATCTTCAGTATCTTTTTCTTTTGGTTCAATGCGAAGCCAGCAATGCCCGTATTGTCCGCGTCCGCCAGACTGTTTAATATATTTTCCTTCGCCTTCAGCCATTTTTTTAATAGTTTCTTTATAAGCTACCTGCGGTTTGCCAACATTGCATTCAACTTTAAATTCGCGTTTCATTCTCTCAACCAAAACATCAAGATGCAATTCCCCCATTCCAGAAATGATTGTTTCCAAAGTTTCTTCATCAGTTTTAATTTGAAAAGTTGGATCTTCTTGAGCTAATTTATTTAAAGCCATTCCCATTCTTTCTTGGTCAGTTTTTGTTTTTGGTTCAACAACAACTGAAATTACTGGCTCTGGAAAAGTAATTTTTTCTAAAATAATTGGTTTATTTTCTGCGCACAAAGTGTCGCCAGTTGTTGTTTGTTTTAAACCAACCGCGGCCGCAATTTCACCAGAATAAACTTCACTAACATCTTCTCGCGAATTTGCGTGCATTCTTAAAATTCTTCCTAATCTTTCTTTTTTGCCAGTCGTAGTATTTAAAACATAAGAGCCAGCTTTTACTATCCCGGAATAAACTCGAAAAAATGCTAAGCTCCCTACAAAAGGGTCAGTCGCGATTTTAAATGCCAAAGCAGAAAATGGCTCATTATCATCAGCTTTGCGAGTTTCTTTTTGTTCCTCGTTTTTAGGATTAAAACCCTCAACTGCCGGCACATCCAAAGGTGAAGGTAAAAAAGCATTTACTGCGTCTAGCATAAACTGCACACCAATATTTTTTAAAGCTGAACCAGCCAAAACTAAATAAATTGAGTTATTTAAAGTGCCAATACGCAAGCCTTTTTTGATTTCTTCGTTAGTTAATTCCTTATTTGCTAAATATTTTTCTAATAATTCATCATTTTGTTCAGCAGCTTTTTCAATTAGTTCTGCGCGGTATTTTTTCATTTGTTCTTTTAAATCAGCTGGGACTTCAATCTCATTTATCTCTTCCCCGTGCTGGCCTTTAAATTCATAAGCTTTCATTTCTAAAATATGGATAATGCCTTTTAGATTTTCTTCAGCGCCAATAGGCATAATATAAGCAATGGCATTAGGATTTAATCTTTTTTTGATTGAATCCAAACTCATTTGAAAATCTCCGCCCATTTTGTCCATTTTATTAATAAAAGCTATACGCGGGACTTTATATTTGTCAGCTTGACGCCAAACAGTTTCTGATTGCGGTTCAACGCCTTGAGCGCCGTCAAAGACTGCGACTGCGCCGTCTAGCACGCGCAAACTGCGTTCAACTTCTGCTGTAAAGTCAACATGGCCGGGAGTGTCAATAATATTGTAGCGAAAGTCTTTCCAAAAGCAGGTGGTAGCCGCAGATGTAATTGTAATTCCGCGTTCTTTTTCCTGTTCCATCCAATCCATTTCAGCTTCACCTTTGTGTACTTCGCCGATTTTGTATTTTTTCCCAGTGTAAAATAAAACACGCTCTGTAAATGTTGTTTTACCAGCGTCAATATGGGC
>CAYNCE010000043.1:2238-5564 GCA_964395855.1 uncultured Gammaproteobacteria bacterium
AATTTTTACCCAAATCTTGCAAAATGCGCGAACGCTTTGTTAGCTTCTGCCATTCTGTGGGTATCTTCGCGTTTTTTAACAGCTGGACCCTCGCCTTTGGCTGATTGCATTAATACATCAGCAAGTTTGTCAGACATTGGTTTGCCTTTAATTTTTTTAGCCGCGCTAATTATCCAGCGGCAAGCTAAGGTAAAACGGCGCTGGTCACGAACTGGATATGGAATTTGATAATTAGCTCCGCCAACTCTTTTCCCGCGAATTTCAACTGTTGGACTAACTTTTTTAATAGCTTGTTCAAAAGTCTGGGCGCCATCTTTTTGAGTTTTTTCTTTAATAATATCAAAACACCCGTAAACTATTTTTTGAGCTACAGTTTTCTTGCCGCGTTCCATAATATAATTAGTAAATTTTGCTACATTAAGATTATTATATTTTGGGTCAGCAAGGATTTTTCGTTTTGGGGCTTGTTTCCCTCTCATAAAAATTAAAAATTATTTTTTCTCCTTTTTGGCGCCGTATAGGCTTCTGGCATTTTTACGATTCTCTACTCCTTGTGAATCATAACGACCGCGTACAATATGATAACGCACGCCTGGCAAGTCTTTAACTCGTCCGCCACGAATCATAACAATGGAGTGTTCTTGTAAATTATGGCCAACGCCTGGGATATATGCCCATACTTCGCGTCCGTTTGATAATCTCACACGCGCAACTTTACGCAAAGCGGAATTAGGTTTTTTAGGAGTTTTGGTTGTAACTTTAACACATACTCCGCGTTTAAAACTTGAACCTTTTTTTAAATCCCTTGATCGCCTTTTTAACACATTTAAAGTTGACCGTAAATCAGGCGATTTGGTTTTTTTAGTTTTAGACTTGCGCCCTTTTTTAATTAATTGATTAATTGTTGGCATATATTAAAAAAACCATCTTATGATGATTAATCTTAATCTATATTTAGATTATATTATTTTTTAAATTGTGTCAAATGAAATTTACTACATTCTACCCTATCAATAATTGATATACCCAATAAATTATTGGTGAAATTAAACGGAACAGAAAGAAAATAAAAAATAAAAGTAAGATGTATCCATAGCGTTCAAGAAAAGTACGAATTTGTACGCTAGCTTCGCTATCTGGTAGAAGCGCGAATAAAATTTTAGAACCGTCTAATGGCGGAATTGGAACTAAATTAAAAACAAGCAGTAAAACATTTGCAAAAACAGCTATTTCTAAAAAATTTAAAAAATTTGGATTAGCTGGAACAAATCTGATAATTAAACTCAAAAAGATAGCTAAAAGAAAATTGGATAAAGGGCCAGCTAGAGCAACCAAACCAGGGTCTCTCTTTTGATTTTTAAGATTATATGGGTTAAACGGCACTGGCTTTGCATATCCAAAAGCTACTCCAAGAGTAAAAATCATTAGCAAAGGTAAAATTATTGTTCCAAACCAATCAATATGAGCTAATGGATTAAGTGTTAATCTGCCGGCATTACGAGCAGTTGGATCGCCTAGTTCATCCGCAGCCCAAGCATGGGAGTATTCATGTATTATTGCGCTAAATATTATTGAGATTATGAAAATTATTTGAAACATAAATTATAAAATTAAATTTGACATTTTTATTCTAACATAGTAACATAAAAACATCTAATTAAACAGATTCTTTATGGCAACAGTATGCGACATTTGCGGACGTGGTTCGCAAAAATCTCAAAAAAAATCTCATTCTAATATTAAGACGATTCGTCGTCAATATTTGAATTTGCAAAAAAAGACTATTGAGGGCAAGAAAAAAAATGTGTGCGTTAAATGTATGCGCACAATGAAAAAGAATATGAAAGTTTAGAATGTGTGAAACTATTCTTTTATTCCGCAATTCTAAAATAAACAACATCACCATCTTGGACTATATATTCTTTTCCTTCTAAACGCACAAGACCTTTTTCTTTTGCTTTTAATTCACTGCCAGCAGAAATAAAGTCATTATATTTACAAACTTCAGCGCGGATAAAACCTTTTTCAAAATCAGTGTGGATTATACCGGCGGCTTGTGGAGCTTTAGTCCCCTGCTTTATTGTCCATGCGCGGGTTTCTTGCGGACCAGTTGTTAAGTAAGTGATTAGATTTAATATATTATAACTAGTTGCAATTAATTTGTCTAATCCAGTGCGTTCAACTCCCAATTCTTTTAATTCTTGATCAGATAATTCAGCGTATTCGCTTTCCTGTTTAGCGTTAATTTGAATAAAATTTTTCTGATAACTGATAACTGATGACTGATTATTTATATTTTTAACAAAAATAATTGGTTTTAAAGTTAGCAGATGTAAATCTTGAATTATTTTGTTTTCTTCATTATTAAGATTAGCTTGGCTGGCCAATTGCCCTTGGTCTAAAACTTTTTTTAATGAGTTTAATATATTTAATATTTTTAATGAATTTTTGTCCCCAGTCTTTACTTCTTTAGAAATTTTTTCTAATCGTTTTTCAACTGTTTGAAAGTCAGCCATTACTAATTCTAAATGAATGATTGACTGATCTCGTTCTGGGTTAATACTGCCTTCAACATGTGTAATATTTTTATCTTCAAAATCGCGCAGAACTTCAACAATCGCATCTACTTCGCGAATGTGTGATAAAAATTGATTGCCTAAACCCTCGCCTTTATGCGCGTTTTTAACTAAGCCGGCAATGTCAACAAATTCAATTACAGTTGACACAATTTTTTTTGATTGAGAAATTTCAGCTAATTTTGCTAAGCGTTTGTCAGGCACTTCAACAACACCAATGTTTGGATCAATGGTGCAAAAAGGATAATTTTCAACATCAACTTGTTTTTTAGTTAATGCTTGAAATAATGTGGATTTGCCAACATTGGGCAGACCAATAATGCCGACTTTCATAATAGCTTTTTTACTTTATCAACAACCTGGGCAGGTGTGGAATTGGCTTTAACAATATAATCTTTAGCGCCTAATTTTTCGCCTTTTTTAATGTCTTCTTCTTGGCCTAAGTTTGTGAGCATAATAACTGGGATTTTTTTCAATTTAGAGTTTGCTTTTAATTCAGCTAGAATATCAAAGCCATTGGTTTTTGGTAAAATAATATCAAGCAAAATTAGGTCTGGTTTTTCAGCTTTAACTTTTTCAAGCGCTTGTCCCCCATTTTGAACACTAATGACTGTGAATTTTTCACGTTCTAATTTTGTCTGATACATTTCAGATAATGTTTTTTCATCTTCAACTAAAAGAATTTTTTTAGGCATATGTTTTAATAGAATTTAGTAGTTAGAAGTTTTAGGAGTTAGGGTTTTTTGGCTC
>CAYNCE010000044.1:0-5400 GCA_964395855.1 uncultured Gammaproteobacteria bacterium
CTGTCCGAGATTTTATTGTAGGAACGCGCCATGGCGCGTTCTTTTGTTTAAAAAAATTTTTCAAGATTAAATTAAAATTTATAATTCTCTTCAACATGTTTAACAAATTCTTTGGCTGAATCTAGAATTTGTTTAGTTTCTGTTTTAGTAAATTTCTTTAAAGCCTCATAATCAGCTTCTTCACGAGCAGTTTTAACACGCCGAAATAAACGAGCAAATTTTGCTGGAATTAAATCAGTTTTAATAAAATGCAAGCCAAATAAAGTAATTAAACCACTGTGAGTTTTAGCAAATAACCCCTTAGTAATTAGCAAGGCAGAAGTTGCATCAAAAAAAGCATAATAACTGCGAGAAATAGCATCATTATAATTTCCATGTTTATACAATAATTCCGCTGATTCAATTCTTTCTCTAGCTTTTTTAAGTAAAAATTTGTATTGTTTCTTTTGATTTTTTTGACTTACTTTTAAAGTCATATTTTTTAAATTATATTCTCATGCCTTCTTTTTTAATATTTTGAGTAAACGGTGTTTGTAAATTAGATAAATATTCAAATTCTTTTTTAGAATAAGTATGCGGTGATAAATCAATATCAAATTTAAGAGCAAGTTCAGTTGCAAAGTCTGAAATTAAATTCTTTTTCTTTAAAGTATTTTTTTGCAATAGTACTAAAAGATCCAAATCAGAATTTGAATTAAAATCTCCGCGCGCTTTTGAACCAAACAAAATCAAATTTGGTTTATCAGATTTAAAAGACAAATTTATTTTTTGCTTAAAAACTCTAAGCATTTGTATTTCGTTGTTTGGTATTTTTTTCTTCATATTTTAATATTAACACTATTTTTATTTTAAAGCAATCAATATATTTCTTAAATTCCAAAATTTAATGTATAATTAATTTATGCAATATATTTTAAATCTAGACTATCAAATTTTTCAAGCTATTAATTCTTTATCTGGAAAGTGGCAGGTTTTGGATTGGTTTGGAATTTTTTGCGCTAAATATCTAATTTGGATAATGTTTTTAGTTTTTGTAATTTGGTGGATTAAACTTGCAAAAACAAGAAGCTCTGAAGATTGGCCAGTTGAGGGCAAAAGAAAATGGTTGATTTTTGGCAGTGTGGGATTGCCGGTTGTTTTGTCTTTTTTTATTAATCAATTATTGGCAATGATTCGGTTTCGTGACCGCCCATTTTTAAATTTAAATATTAGTAAATTAGTTGAGCCATTATCTGAAAAATCCTTTCCTTCAGATCATTCTGCAATGGCTTTTGCAATTGCTGTTGCTGTTTATTTTCATAATAAAAAATTAGGCGAAATATTATTGGTTTTAGCTTTTTTAGTTGCGTTAGGCAGGGTTTACACAGGTGTTCATTATCCAATTGATGTTGTTGCAGGCGCAATTGTGGGAACTGTTTTATCTGTGATATTTTATAAAATTTATAAAAAAATTAAATAATTAGTATTAATAAAAACTAGTAAATTTATTTTTTATTTTGCTACTGAATTAATTCAGTAGCATTTTATTTTTATATGTGGATAACTAAGTGGTTGTTTAGTTTTTAATTGTGGTGTATAATTTAATTAATGTGGTAGAAAGTGGATAAATGTGGGGATAACTTTATAAAAAAGTGGATAAGTTATATTTTTTATGTTTATTGGCGAATATAATCACAATTTAGATAGTAAGAATAGATTGGCTTTACCAACCAAATTTCGTGCTGATTTAAAAAACGGCGCGGTAGTTACTAAAGGGGTTGATAATTGTTTGTTTATTTTTACAAAAACAGACTGGCAAACTTTTGTAGATAAAATTATTCAACAGCCCATTGGAAAAGCAGACGCGCGTGGTTTTTCACGAATTATGTTGGCTGGGGCAATGGATGTTAAACTGGATTCCTTAGGAAGAATTTTACTGCCAGATTATTTAAAAACATACGCTAGCTTAAAAAAGAAAACTGTAGTTGCTGGATTATATAATCGTTTAGAGATTTGGGATGAACAAAAATGGGATAATTATAAAAAACAAATTGAAAAAAATGCTGAGAAATTAGCAGAAGCAATGGGAGAATTGGGGGTCTAATTTTATGTCTACTGTGCACAAACCGGTTTTATTGGAAGAAGTTATTAAATATTTAAATCCAAAATTTGGAGAAAATTTTATTGACTGCACTTTTGGCGGTGGCGGGCATAGTTTAGAAATTTTAAAATATATTGAACCGAAAGGGAAGTTGTTAGGGATTGACTCTAATTTAGATATTAAAAAAGAAATTAAGAAATTAAGAAATGAAGAAATTAAGGGGTTTGAAAATTTTATTTTTGTTAATGATAATTTTGTTAATCTAAAACAAATAAAAAAATCAAAATTTAATTACAATATTAGCGGGATTTTATTGGATTTAGGGTTGTCATCCGATGAATTGGAAAAATCTGGGCGGGGATTTAGTTTTCAAAAAGACGAACCGCTTGATATGCGTTTTGATATTCAACAAAACAAAACCGCGTCTAATATTCTTAATTCTTATTCAGAAAAAAATCTTTATGATGTATTTAAAAATTATGGGGATTATCCCTATGCTCGTCGTTTATCTGAAAGCGTTTTTAAACAACGCAAATTAAAAAAATTTAATACAACTCAAGATTTAGTTAAATTAATTTTAGAAATTTCTCCGCGACATGGGAAGTTGCACCCAGCTACCAAAGTTTTTCAAGCATTAAGAATCGCAGTTAATAATGAATTAGACAATTTGGCGCAAGTTTTGCCACAAGCTGTGGATATTTTGGCGACAGGCGGACATTTGGTTGTTATTTCTTTTCACTCTTCAGAAGATAGGATTGTGAAGAATTATTTTAAAGAGATTGGCAGGGGAGAAAATAAGATTGTAGAAATATTAACTAAAAAGCCAATAGTCCCAAGTTTTGATGAAATAAGAGAAAACCCTCGGAGTCGTAGCGCTAAGATGAGGGTGGTAAAAAAATTGTCATTCCGAGCGACCTTTAGGACTGTTAGAAGCGATGGAATCCCGTGGAATAAAAATATTCTACTTCAACGGGATCCCATCGTCCCGACCAATTCCTAAAAACTCTATCGGGACTCGGGATGACATCCCAAGAAAAAGGAAAAGCGCAAAGCAGATAAAAACAAATGTCAAAATTTTTCTGTCTTTGCTCAACTAACGCAAAAAAACATAATTTAAAAAATGTAGATGCGGTTATGGTCAAGTCGCGTAGAAACAAGGCAAGTTCATTTTATTGCCTATCGCTTGTTTTGTTATTTTTAATTTTAGCAGCTGGCTCTTTTTACATTTTTCAAATTACTTCTAATGTTACAACTGGCATTCAAACTCACAACCAAACAGAAAAAATTAATGAATTAAAATTAGCAAATGAATTATTAAACGAAAGACTGCATAATTTAGAAAATTTAAATAATATTAAATCTCGCGCAGCTGAATTAGGTTTAGTTGCAGTCGCGCAGGCAGAGTATTTAAATAACGATGATAATGAAATGGCATTATCTATTCCGAAGTTGTCCCAATGATAATGGAATGTTCGGAACTTTTTAATATGTCACCTTACCGCAAAAGACCTCGCTCAAGTTTAAACTCAAGAATAGCATTTTTAAAAATGTTATTTTTTGTTTTGGTTTTAATAATTATTGGCAGATTATTTTATTTGCAAGTTTTAAAATATGATGATTATAAAATTTTAGCTCAAATGCGCCATAGCTCAATAGAAGAAATCGCGCCTAATCGTGGCACAATTTATGTTCAAGACACAAAAAATAATAATGCTTTAGTCCCTATTGCGCAAAATCAAGAATTTTATTTATTTTATGGTATTCCTGCTGTAATTGAGAATGTTACTTCTACGATTGCTCAAATTGAACAGGTTTTGTCATTTACAGATGAAGAACGTTGGCAGATTTTTTTAAGATTAAATAAACCAAATGATCCTGACGAACCAATTCGCAAGTATTTAACGCGCGGTGAAAAAGAAGCTTTAGAAAAATTAGAAATCGCAGGCACTGGTTTTAAACCCCAAGTTAAACGAGTTTATCCGCAAAATAATTTGTTTAGCCATGTGTTGGGATTTTTAGGTTTTAAAAAAGATACACGTGTTGGTCAATATGGAATTGAGGAATATTTTGAAAGTGATTTAGCCGGCAAATCAAATTTAGTAAAGTTAGAAAAAGATCCTAAAGGCAGAATAATTGGTTTTGATAAAGATGAATTAGCTAAAATTTCAGATGGCGTTGATATTGTTTTGACACTTGACCCAACTATTCAATTTAAAGTGTGCGCGATTTTAGAAGATTGGCGTAAGAAAATGCTGGCTGAAGACGCAACCGCTATTGTTATCAACCCAAGCAATGGTTATATTTTAGCAATGTGTGATAAACCGGATTTTGATTTAAATAATTATTCTCAAGTAGAAAGTAATGATATTTATTTAAACAAAGCTGTTAGTGAGCCGTATGAACCAGGTTCAGTTTTTAAAGCTATAAGTATGGCAACGGCCATTGATCTAGAGAAAGTTGGACCTGACACACAATATATTGATAAAGGTTTTGTCCAATTTGGACCAGAGATTATTCGTAATGCAGACAATAAAATTTATGGTCTGGTGACTATGACTGAGGTTTTAGACAACTCAATTAATACTGGTATAATTTATGCTGGGCTACAGATTGGCCGTGGTAATTTTGCGCAGTATGTTAATGCTTTTGGTTTGGGCCAAAGAACAGGATTGGAATTGCCGGCGGAAGCTCCCGGGGATCTTTCAAATCTGAAAAATAAAGGCGATATTTATTTGGCTACCGCATCTTATGGACAAGGTATAACGGTTACGCCAATTCAATTAGTGATGTCCTACGCAGCCATTGCTAATAACGGGATTTTAATGCAACCACAGATTGCGCTGGAAAAAATATATGATGATGGAAGAATAGAAAGTTTTGATACTGATAACTCTGGACAACAGGTGCGCAGAGTAATTTATTCAAAGACTGCTAATATTTTAAAAGCAATGCTTGTGTCAGTGGTTAAAAATGGGCACGGTAGCCGAGCGCAAGTTGGTGGCTATTATGTGGCTGGTAAAACAGGCACAGCTAATATTGCTAAAGAAAATAATAAAGGTTATACTAATGAAACAATTCATACTTTTGTTGGTTTTGCGCCAGTTGACGAACCTAAATTTGTTGTTTTAGTTAAATTTTCCAAACCTAAAAATGTTGATTATTCAGCAGATTCAGCCGCGCCAGCATTTGCCGAAATGGCTAAATTTCTGCTACAATATTATCAGGTACCACCGGATTATTTATGAAAACACCAACAATCCTTCTCATCCTTGATGGCTGGGGAATTTATCAAGATTATAATGGAAACGCAATTACGCAGG
>CAYNCE010000045.1:0-5314 GCA_964395855.1 uncultured Gammaproteobacteria bacterium
CAATTTATTGATGTTAAGGAAAAAATTTTAGGCCCGGTTACCGCGCATCAGTTTATTTTAATGCTGGCTGGCGGGATTATAATTTTTTTGGCTTTTCGTTTTGGTGATATTCCATTTTTTATCTTTATTTCATTTATTGTCGCAATAATTGTTTTCTTGTTTGGTTTTTTTAAAGTAAATGGCGCCGCGTTTCATGATTTTTTGTTAAATTTATTAGTAAGCTTTAGGCGCCCGAGTCTGCGAGTATGGAATAAAGAATTAACAGACCAGGAGCTACAGCAGTTAATAAAAGAACCAGCTAAAACTAAAATAGAAAAAATAGAACGTAAAGAAATAGCATCTGCATCCCGCTTGGCAGAGTTATCGTTAATTGTGGATACACATGGGAAGTATAAAGGAGAGTAGGGTCTATCCCCCTTTTCAAGGGGGAGAGTTAAAAGCTGCCAGTGGCAGGTTTTAACGAGGGGGTTAATAGATTTTAATTAAATTTTTTATTAACCACCCCCAACCCCTCCTTGAAAAGGAGGGGAGGAAATTTATGTCAGAAAAATTAGGCAAAAAATCAAATAAACCTTCAGTTCAGCGTTATTTGGATATTGTTGAAATTCGGGAAAATACAGTTATAATGCGCGACAATAGTTTGCGCGCAATACTTTTAGTTTCTTCAATTAATTTTGCTTTAAAATCAGAAGAAGAACAAAATGCATCCATCCAATCTTATGTTAGTTTTTTAAATTATTTGGATCATCCTTTAGAGATATTAATTCAATCAAGAAAGCTTAATATTGATAAATATTTAAATAGTTTAGAAGATGTTGAGAAAAAACAGACTAATGAATTATTAAGAATGCAGACGGCTGAATATAAACAATTCGTGACCGAGTTGGTTGAATTGGGTGAAATTATGTCAAAGAAATTTTATGTAATTGTGCCTTATGCTCCAGGTTCTGATAATCGCAAAGGTTTTAAGGAAAGATTATCAGGTATTTTTTCGCCTTTGGTAACTATAAATTTGAAAGAGAAAAAATTTCAGCAATTAAAAGCAGAACTTGATAAGCGTCTTGAAACTGTTATTTCAGGTTTAAGCGACATTGGTTTAAATGCGGTTGCGCTGGATACACAAGCTTTAATTGAATTGTATTATAATACCTATAATCCGGAAGTTTCTGAACAACAAAGACTTGTTGAAGTTGATAAGTTGAGGATTGAATAACCCTGTCATCCCGAACGACCTTTAGGGTTGCTAGAAGTGATGGGATCCAGTTGAATAAAGACCAGCGTTGTTCCACGGGATCCCATCGCCCTAACTCAATCCTAAAAAGTCCTATTAGGACTCGGGATGACAATATATTTATGTTCAATAAACCCAAAATTCAAGATAATCTTCCACCAGGCGCTACTCAGTCAGAGCAGTTAGCTTTTGAGCAATCCAAAGTTGAAAAACAGCGCGAGAAAATTGAGGCGGAAAGAGTTTATCGTCGCGGCACAGCCACTATTAAAGATTTGATCGCTCCTGTTGCTATTAAAGTCACATCAGACCATTTGGAATTAAATGGCAAGTGGGTGCGAACTTTATTTGTGACTACTTATCCGCGCTATATTAATGTTGGCTGGTTTGAACCAATTTTAGATTATGCCGCCACAATGGATGTGGCAATGTATTTTTATCCTTTGGATTCAAAAATAATTTTAAAGCAATTGCGGAATAAAGTTGGTGTGTTGGAAGCTCAATTAATGACTGATTCAGAAAAAGGCGCGCCACGTGATCCAATGCGCGAAACAGCTTTGCGCGATATAGAACAATTGCGAGATGATTTGACACAGGGTATTGAAAAGTTTTTTCAATATGGTTTATACATTACTTTATATGCTGACGATAAAGATGAATTAAACAAGCTCACGCGCATAATTGAAGATTTAGTTGGAACAAAAATGGTTTATACGCGCAGGGCTATTTGGCAGACAGAACAGGGATTTAATTCTACTTTGCCATTGGCTAATGATGAATTAGGAGTTAGCTTTAATATGCAGTCTTCGCCGTGCGCTTCATCTTTTCCATTTATTTCCGCGGAATTAACTTCAGACCATGGAATTTTATATGGAATTAATCGCCATAATAATAGTTTAATTTTATTTGACAGATTTTCTTTACAAAATGCCAACTCATTGGTTTTTGCAACATCAGGCGCTGGCAAGAGCTATGCTGTTAAATTGGAAATTTTGCGCAGTATGATGATGGGCGTGGATGTAATGGCAATTGACCCAGAACGCGAATATCAATATTTATCAGATGCGGTTGGAGGAACTTATGTAAATATTTCTTTGAATTCTCAAAGCAAAATCAATCCTTTTGATTTGCCTTTGCCAGAAGATGAAGAAGCTAAGACTAGTGATATTTTGCGTTCAGCTGTTATTACTTTAAAAGGTTTAATCCGCATTATGATTGGAGATGTAAGCCATGTTGAAGATTCAGTTTTAGACCGCGCTTTATTAGAAACTTATGCTAAAAAAGATATTACACCAGAAACTAATTTGCGCCAAGCAAATGAAATGCCTTTAATGAGTGATTTGCAAGAAGTTTTGCAAGGAATGACTGGCGGTGAGAATCTGGCAGAGCGTTTAGATAAATTTACCCATGGCACTTTTGCGGGCTTGATAAATAATTATACCAATGTAGATGTTAATAATCAGTTAGTTGTTTTTTCAGTGCGTGATTTAGAAGATGAATTGCGGCCAATTGCGATTTACACAGTCATAAGTTATATTTGGAATAAGGTGCGCTCTAAAATGAAAAAGAGAATTTTAGTTATTGATGAGGCATGGTGGTTAATGCAGCATGAAGATTCAGCTAAGTTTATTTTCGCTTTAGTTAAACGATGCCGTAAATATTATTTAGGCGTGACTACTATTACACAGGATGTGAATGACTTTTTGTCTTCGCCTTATGGTCAGGCGATTTTGAACAACACAGCTTTGTATTTGTTAATGAAACAGGCGCCAGCGGCAATTGATTTAATCGCTAAAACATTTAAACTTACACAAGGTGAAAGATATTTATTATTAGAATCAAATGTGGGCGAAGGTATTTTCTTTGCTGGCAAAAAGCATGCGGCAATTAAGATTGTGGCTTCATACACTGAAGACCAAATTATTACATCAGACCCGCGCCAGATTTTGGAAATTGAAGAAGCAAAAAAGGAGTTTGATGAAACAGTTGAAGAAAAATAAGAATGTCATCCCGAATCCCGATAGGATTTTTTAGTGTCGAGTCGGGATGATGGGATCCCGTTGTGCTACCACGCATTTGTCATCCCGAGCGAAGCGATGGGATCCCGTTGTGCTACCACTTATAAAAGATTACATAGAAAAAATAAAATAAAATTAATTGAATTAGAAAATCCTAATTGGGAAGACTTGTCTGAGGATTTGATTTAAAACCCAATGTTCCACGGGATCCCATCACTCCTAGCGACCCTAAAGGTCGTTCGGGATGACAATAGTATGCCACGTCAAAAACTTATAATAATTTTAATAATCTTGCTTATTGCAGTAATAATTATTGCCGGGATTTTCTGGTTTCTTAATATCCAAAAGAATAAGTCCCAACAGGGATCCCTGTCGGGACAGCAAAATTCAGAGCAAGTTTTGCAGGAGTTAGGATTAAATAATGAACAAAACAGCTCCAAGCAGGAGCTTGGAGCCAACAACGAAGAAAACAAACCTGCTCCTTATGTTCCAAAAGCAACTGAACAGGAAAAATTACAGGCGCAATTAACTAAAATAGCAAGCGCGTTTACTGAAAGATTTGGCTCATATTCTAATCAATCAAATTATGAAAATTTAAAAGATTTATTGTTGTTTATGACGCCAACTTTTAAACGATGGACAGAAGATAAAATTGCGAGCGCGGACGTGACTAACAAACCAGCTATTTATTATGGTATTACAACAAAAGTTTTAAAAACTGACTTGATTGATTTTTCGCAAGCAGATGGTATAGCTGTTTTTGTTATTTCAACTCAACGCAATGAGGTTGTGGGTTCAAGCGAAAATAGTAAAGCGCTTTATCAAAATATGAATTTGCAAATGGTTGAAACTAATGGCGTGTGGAAAGTAAGTCAAGCTACTTGGGAGTAAATTTATGCCAGAAAATAATCAAACCCAACAAGAAATAGATCGTCAGAGAGATTTAACTAAAGCTAAAATTGCTGATTTAAATAAAAAAGATAACCAAAATCTAAATAATCAAAATTTAGAATCAGAACTGCCAGATAAAGTTGAGGATGAAAAAGAAACTAGTAGGGAATTAGGTAGAAAAAGAAAACAAGATAAAGATAGTTTAAAACAAAAAATGGCCAAAATTCAGTCAGTCAAAGAAAAAGCAGAAAAATTAAAAGGCATGCAGCAAAAACTTAAACATTTAAAAAATGTTTATCGGGCGATTAATGGAGCTAGCGCCATAACTTTAGTAGGATTAATTATTACTTTTTTAGTAATGAACGCGCAATTGATTTTTGGCAATTTTTTCAAATTTAAGTTTGTGCCAAAATTGGACTGGTGGGAATTGATTATTATAGGATTTGCTGACATATTAATACTTTTTGTTTTATTTTTTATAGCAATTTTAATCTATTTTATTGTTCATCCTTGTGAGGTAACTGATGTAATTGGAACTTGGTGGGCCGATTTTGTTGGCGGGTCATGTAAAATAATTACTGGGACAGGGATTTAAAATTTAGGACTTTAGAGTCTCCTCCCCTTTTCAAGGGGAGGTCTCGGGAGGGGTTAATAAAAGATTTAATTTAGATTACTAAATATTATCTTTATTGATAACTTGTGGTATTATTAACCACCCCATCCCCTCCTTGAAAAGGAGGGGAGGAAAAATATGCTAAAAAAAATCCTTATATTTTTAATTATTTTAATCTTGCTGGTTTTAGCAGGTGTTTTTGTAGTTAATAAATCTGCAGGCGCCCAGTCCCAGACTCCTGAAAATTTAATTAAAGCTTTTCCAGATGGGTGCACGCAAACTGACGGGAAAGTAGTTAGTGAGACATCTAGCAATAGATATATTCGCATGCAAATTGCAATTCCTGGGGTAACAAGTTCTTGCGTTAAAGATGGCAAAACTTATCATTATGTTTCATCAAATCTGCCAGAATATGTAAAGAATTTTTATAATTTTGCAGTTGGCGCCATTGCGATTATTGCGGTGATTATGATTATGATTGGCGGGTTGCAATGGATTTTTGCAGCTGGCAATCCCGGCGCAATTACCACAGCTAAATCAAATATTCTGTCAGCCATTTCCGGT
>CAYNCE010000046.1:0-5309 GCA_964395855.1 uncultured Gammaproteobacteria bacterium
TATTTTTTACACACATCTTTTATGTATCTCTATTATATCACACTTTATTATAAAATCAATCGTCACAAATAGTATCATTTATTACATTTTTCAAAACATTCTCTTGGATGGATTTTATCATTAAAACATTGCGCCAGGCATTTATTTGTCGGCTCGTCAAAATTTAACAGATGCGGAGGAAATGGCAAAGTATTAGTTGAATGATTATCAAAAAGATAATTATTCAAAAAAGGACTAAATTGGCGATGAATACCTCGCCTAATCATTGGCGGGAATCTGTCTTCACCAGCAATCTGTATTTGATCTGCCATAAAAATATTGTCCACTCTTTTACCAATGGCAATAATAAATTGGCCTATCTCAAACTTGTCTTCGCAATTTATAGATTGGGAAATATCTGGACAACGAAATTCAAGCAAGCTTATTTTTTCAAAACCGCGCGGTGTTTCAAGAATTAAATAATCATCGCCTATTTCATATATTTTACCTGCTATTCCTCTATTGCGCGGCTCTATGCCTCTGCTAATAATTATTATTATAAAAAATATTATTTTTTTGGTGGGATATTATAAATGTAATGTGAATCTTTCTCGTTGCCTTAAATTTATAATGTCGTTATCGGTCTTGATTGTATAATATAAAACTTGCCTTTTATAAATGCCCACTCAATGTCTTGTGGTTTTTTGTAATGCCTTTCAATATTTACACAAAGTTTAGCTAATTTAATAATTTGTAAGTCAGTTAGTTTTTGTTTCTCTTGTTTGGATTTTGGAACTTGAGTTCTTTTGGTTCCCTGTTTTAAACATTGGATTATCATCATTTTTTGTTGAGAAATATTTTTGTCCAAAATTTTCCAGTCTTTTTTGTGAACAACATAAGTATCTGGGGTAATTTGTCCTCCAACTATGGCTTCTCCTAATCCATATCCAGCTTCAATTACCATTTGATTCATATCTTCTGTTACTGGATGAACTGTAAAACAAATGCCAGACACTTCTGACTGAACCATTTTTTGAATAACTACTGCAACTGATATTTTTTGTTTGTTTAATTCTTTTTCAAATCTATAAAAGATTGCTCTGGGAGTAAATAGTGAAGACCAGCATTTTCTAACGGACTCTAATAGATTTTTCTGGGTTACATTTAGATAACTTTCCAATTCTCCAGCCCAAGAGGCAACTGATGAATCCTCTGCTGTTGCTGAACTTCTGACTGCCACATACTTGACCTTGAGTTTTTTAAACTCTTTTTTAATTTCTTTACCAATATCTTCTGGAAATTCTACATCATTTATTAAATCTTTTATTTTAACTGATGCTCCTTCTACTGAATTTATATCTTTGTAATTAACTTTGTTAATTATTGAATTGATTTCTACTCCTAAATCTGTTTCTGTTAAAAATTTATCAAAAGCACTGGACAATACAACAAATCCCTGCGGGACAGAAATTTTAAGATTGATCATTTCTCCCAAAGATGCCCCCTTACCACCTGCAATAAAAGTGTTTTTTTTTAGAAATATTAATAAATGTTTTAATAAAACTTGACATATTTTTAAAAAGTATTGTATACTATAGTTAAGATGACAAAATCAAAGTAAGGAGGTGAAAAAAATGGGACAATTTCTTCCAATTAAAAAGTCATTAGAAAAAAATCTGCCAAAATCTTTACTGCCATTAAAAAAAAGTGGATTTTTGAAAGCAAGTTTTAGTGTTAAAGAAATAAAACAAATGCTGAAAAAGATAGGGGGGACGGTTATTAATGGTAGATTTAAAAAAGCAGATTTTTAAAAAGATTAGCCCTTAGTAATTTCAAATTACAAGGGCTTTCTAATCTATAAATTTTGTGTCCCCATCTTTATCAACCCCCATTTCAACTATTTGAGCGTTCTTAATAGCATTAATGTCTACAGATTTTAAACTTTCTTTTTGTTTTTCTAATAATGATAATATGTTTATATCACTTGTTACAGACATTACTCTTAAAATCTTTTCATCCAATCTTAGTTCTTTTTGATACCGTCGGGCATACCTTTTTATCAATTCTATAAAATGTTCCATTCTTCCCCCCACTTCTTGCAAACCTTCCAAATCTGCCTCTTCTAATTCTTTTGAATTCATACTTAGCCAATATTCCACTGGTTTATCTTTTGTCTTTTGACTAACAAATTCTAAAACTGAAATCCAGTGTTTTTTCAAATCAATCAAATTTTTGTGTTGTCTGGCTTTTAAAACATTCACGCCTTGTTTTTCTAATTCATCAAAAATTATCTTACTCGATTGTTCTTGGCGAAAACGAGGGCCAAACAGAATCATTAAAGTTTCTTTATCTTTATTTAACTTTTTAACAAAATCAGTAATTGCAGTCTTTAATTGTTCGTTCCCTTTTGTCGTGATTTGTCCTTCCCAAATCTTTCTTTTATCATCTAATTCCTCTTCTGCAATTTTTGAAGTAGGCATAAAGTCTTCAAAGTTATATCCTAAATTTTTTACTTTTTCTTTTACTTTCTGCCCGTATTCTGCTTGCCCATGTCTAATAAAATCAAAAATTATTTGAGGTTTAAACTTCTCTTCTTTTTCTGCATCAAATTCTGGTTGTGGTATTTGTCTTTCAAGATTGTTTTTAGTGGTCATATTTTTATGATGTAAATTATTTTATTTTTTTGATTATTCCGTTTTCAGCGTCTAATTCAACAACATCATTGTCCTTAAAAACTTGGGTAGCTGATTTGGTGCCAACCACACAAGGAATTTTCATTTCTCGGGCAACAATAGCGGCGTGACAAATGACACCGCCTTCGTCAGTAATAATTGCTGATACTTTATGAAAGATGGGAACAAAATCCGGAGTCGTATCAGAAGAAACCAAAATATCACCTTTTTTAATTTTAGAAAAATCCTTTTTTTTGAAACAAATTTGGCGTTTGTAACTATATGATAATTTAATAGACAAACCCAATCAGTAATTTTAACTTTTATTTCAGAATTTAATTCAAAAATATTGATAATTTGTTTTTCAAATCTATTAAATTTATATTTATTCTGAATTTTTTGTTTTTCTTGTTTTAATTTTCTATTACTATTTTGTGCTTCTCTTAATTGATTCATTAATTCTCTTTGGGGTAATTGAAATATTTTTTTTAATCTTTTTTGAAAATCATTCTCTGTTAATAAAGATTTAGTTGAAGCGTGAAGTTCAAAAAAAGAAAATTTTTCTGTGTGATTCCTAATATACATAGATATTTCCCTTGAATTTTGTTTGTTATAAAATTTTAAGGCAATTTCTAATAAATCTATATTTTCTTTAATCACTAAACTTTCATAATCATCAACAAAGGTCAATTTAAACAATGCGCTATCACTTAATTTTATTTTATTTTTATTTAAAGATTTTTTTAAACATCTCATGGCTACAACCTCAAAATATCTTAAAAAATAATTATTAACTAATTTTTTAGATGTTAATACTATGCTGAGTACAAAATTATCACCCTATCTTGAGAAACTTGCCAGCCGCTGTCCCGCAGTCTATCGCCAGTTTGTGCCATCTAAGCTTGAAGGCAAGGATGAAGATGTGACAGTCGATGACCCTCTTTTAGAAGAAGACTGCACTGTTGTTCGCGGCTTGGTCCATAAATACAGCAATCGCGCCCTTGTGCTTTTGACTATGAATTGCGCTGCTTACTGCCGTTTTTGCACTCGCCGCCGCAAAGTGTCTGACATAGAAAAAGGTATCATTACTGACCAAGACTTGGTTAATATAGAAAAATATCTAAAACAGCGGTCTGAAATCAAAGAATTAATATTTTCCGGCTTTTTTGAAAGATAAAGCGAAAGAGTAAAATCACTTATTGTTTTTTGGCCAGAACGTGAAAGACCAACGGCTTCTAATTTTTCCAATAAAGTCGCCTCTTTTGTTTTATCAACTTTGTAGATATTGTATTTCGCCATAATTTTAATTCAAATCCAAAAATTTCCGTTTTTTAATCCTCATAATTTCCTAAAATTCAAAATATATTGATGATGATGATTCATCTTGTAAGCATAAGGATAGCCAAAAGGATAAAGCGGTTTGTTGTCTTGAACAAGCACAACCATACCCTCAAAACCGAAACCTATGTCCTGCATAAGCCTTATGACATCGCCACTCGCATTTGTTTCCTTTTTATTTACCGTAAAATCACTGATGATAATAGAACAGTATTTTTTATCCCTCAATTTTTTATACACTTCTACCATAACTGCTTTTAGCAACTTTAAAAAATCTTTATACTCCGCTTGATTGCCCAAATCTCGTTTATCATTTGAGTAATATTCAACACCAAGGCGCGCGCCGTTTCGTACATCTTTGTTTTTCACTTCTCTTAATCCACCGCCATTATGTCTTAAAATATTGTGGTATGGTGGCGAGGTTACGCAATAATCAATTTTTCCTTTAATTTGAGATATTTTTTTAAGCGAATCACCACAAATTACTTGCTGATTTTTTTTCAACTTCAAATCTTGTAAGCGTTTTCGGCTCATTTCGCAATATTTTTTACTTAAATCTATACCAATGCCTTTTCTATTTTCTTGCACACTTGCGATTAAAGTTGTTCCTGAACCACAAAATGGATCAAGAACTGTCATATTCTTTTTGGTAAAAAACCTAATCAGTTTTTTTATATCATTGATTAAAAAAGGAGCTGGATGTTGAAACGCAAATTTATCATCAGCGCATTTTTCACTTATCCAAACGCTTTTGGTTAGCAATAACCATTCTCTGCCTGTTAAGTCATTGATCGTGTTGCGCTTATCATATTTTGCTTTTTTTTGAGGATTCTTTTTTGCCATAATTTTATTTTAAATTAGTTAATCCATCTCGTTTGAATGTTTTATCGCTTTTATGCAAATTATAAAAATCTTTTAGTGCATCGTAGTGAATAGTTTGCCACTTATATTTATTATAACCTTCCTGAAACATTGGCTCATTCATTTTTCTTTCAAGCATTTTTTGTCTTTCTTCCGGTATAACAATAAACCTTTTTGTTTCGTATTCTTCCGGGATATGTGAAGCTCTTTCAATAGCAGATGTAATACTGGTGCTATTTTCAACTTCAAAAATATACTTAACCGAAGAATTTTCATACCAAAGCACATCTATCATGGCAATACGCCGAAGTTCGTCATTTGTAAATCCAGAAAGTTCAAGGTTTAGTTCGGTGCAAAACTTTGATAATTTTTCATTTCTGTAAGCATCGCCTTGCTCTTTATTTCCAACCCAAACTTTAAAACCTGCTTTTTTGCCAAGCTCTGAAAGATAATAAATCA
>CAYNCE010000047.1:0-5268 GCA_964395855.1 uncultured Gammaproteobacteria bacterium
TAAATTTACCCAGTCAAAATAAAAAAGAGAACGACCAAAAGGACCAGTGCCAGCAATTAATGGATTGGTAATATATTTTATAACAATGCCAAATGCCACAGCTATTATCGCAGCAATTACTGGAAATAAAAAAGACTGCCAAGGTTTTAAATTATATTTATCATCAAGTACTCCGCCAATTATTAAAACCAACCCACCAAAAATCATTCCCAAAATTTGACCAACTAGCAAAACCCCATCATTTAACCAACCAGCTAGCCAGCTAATTATTAAAATAATTACAAAAGCTAAAAAAACCGCCACACCACCTAATAACGGCGTTGGTCTAGGATGAATCTTTCGACTTTCCCCCGGCTTGTCAACCACATTAAATTTCCAAGCTATTTTTTTAATAAGTGGGGTTAAGATTACAGCTAAGATTAGGGAAGAAAGAAATGGGATTATATATTGTTGTAACATAAATTATATTTATTATCTTGCGCTATCTAAATAAGCTTGTAAAATAATCTGCGCGGAGAGTTCATCTATATTTTTTTTGTTCTTATTTTCTAAACGCAGAGCTTGCGCAGTAGATAAACGTTCATCAACCATTTCAATTGGCAGATTTAATTCTTTTTTTAATTTTTTAACAAAATTAAAAACCATTTCCGTAGATTTAGTTTTTGCGCCTGATAAATTAATTGGCAAACCGATGATAATTTTTTCAACATCTTCAGCTTCACAAATATTTTTTAATTTTAATATTATTTTATTATTATTAATTGTTTTATACGCAAACCCTAACTTCTGTTCATCATCTGATAAAGCCAAGCCAATATTTTTAGTTCCATAATCTATTGCAAGTATTTTAGACATAATTATAATTTCACTTTTTCATTTGGCTGTAAAAAATTAACAAAATCTGTCTTTTTTGAAGCTGTGTGTTTTTTAATTAAATCTAAATTTTTAAATTCTAATTTAGATACATCAATACCGCCACTTTTAAACTTACGCAAACAATCTTTACAAAAAACATTTAAATGCGGCTGAGGCACAAATGATAAATAAGTAGTTGTTCCGCAAGAATCACATATAGCTTCTAGTTTATCTGTATTATTGTTTTCTTGAGATTTTTTATTTAAATCTTGTGTCTTATTTTTCACCATTTTATCAGTATTAAAACCAGATTTATACATTACTCCATTACCATCTAATTTCCCGTCTTCTGCTTGAGCTTTAAATGTATCTTCTAAATCAAGCCAGCGTAAAATTTTATCTTCAACTTCATCTTTTGGACGCGCGTATCTTTCACGCGAAACCTTAATTACCTTTTCCATATTACTTAAATTTTTTTGAACTCCTTCAAACGCTGGCAAAGTTGATGCTGAAAAAGGCTTGGAAGCCACACCATTAATTAACAATTTCAAATAAATTTCATATTTATTTAAATTAACTAAATCTTCTTCAGTAAAATGCGGTTCAAATTCTTTAAGCAAGAAATAAGCGTCAGCTGCGCCAATGCGGAAACAAATAATCGTTCCTACATTGCCAAAAATAGCATCACGCACTTTAGTGCTTTCTGAAGTAGATAACTGCGCAATATATTGATGCGACAAAATCAAACCTAAATGATATTTTCTGGCTTCTGATAAAATATCAGCAAAAGACTCTGTGACAAAATTCTGCATTTCATCAACATATAACAAAAAATCTGACCTTTTATCTTCTGGTATATTAACACGCGACATAGCGGCTAATTGAATTTTAGTTACCATCATTGCGCCTAATAAATTTGAATTATCCTCACCAATTTTACCTTTAGATAAGTTAAGCAGTAAAATTTTACTATTATCCATTATTTCCCGAATATCAATAGTTGATTTTGGCTGGCCAACAATATTGCGAATAATTGATGATGATAGAAATTGTCCAACTTTATTTTGAATCGGAGCAATAGCCTCAATTCTAAAACGGTCATTATAATTAGCGTATTCATCTATCCAAAATGATTTAACAACAGGGTCAGTTATTTTATCAACAATTTTTTTGCGAAAATTTTTATCAACTAACAAACGCATTACTCCTAATAAAGTATTGCCAGGCGCATCTAACAAAGCCAAAATACAATTACGCAAAATATGCTCCATTCGCGCTGACCACATATTAGCCCAAATTTTAGTGAACACACCCATTAAACCATCAGCCACTAAATGTTTGTATTCTGGATCAACACTTTCTAAAATATTAAAAGCAATTGGATGAGCCGTGTCAGCTGGATTAAAATAAACAATATCATTAATACGATGAGAAGGAATATATTCCAAAACATTTTCCACATCATCGCCATGAGGGTCAAGATAAGCTAAACCAAAATTATTTTCAATATCTTGAATAATCATTTTCTTTAAAAGATTAGTCTTTCCTACGCCTGTTTTACCAACAACATACATATGCTGGCGGCGGTCTCCAAGCATAATGCCAAATTTCCTATTCTGGTTACGAAAGTTAGTCTTTGCAAAATAAGTTATGTGATTATTGTTTATCATATAGGCAAATTACTTGGAGGCGCAACTGTTTTTCTTTCTTCCGATACTTCAACTGATTCTACTTCATCAGTTTCCACTGGCAAACCCATTGGCGCTTCACCGCGTTTTGCCTCTATAGTTTTAACAGTTGGCGCAACAACATTGATTAATGGGAAATGATACAGTGAAGCTAATTCTTCTGTATTTAAAATAAAACCCTCACCGCCAGCCCCTCTCCAAGATGAACGAAATTTATAATTAGCCAATGTTTTTTTCTGAATTTTAGCTATTACTTTATCTCCATATTTTTTATATAATTTCTGATACCATTTAACAGCTGTTTTTGTAATTGCGATCGCATAAAAACCATTAGAATTTAATAATGAATATTGTTTTAAAGCGCCAACAAAACCAGACACGCCTTTGGTTTTTATTAATTGGACATTGCGAGCTAAATAAACATATCGTATTTTACACACAAAACCAGGCTTGTCTGATTTGCGATCAATTGCCTCAACAGCGATTCTTTCGCCTGGCGATAAATAAAGCATTTTAGATGGAACAACCATTTTTTCTTCTTTACCTTCTTCTTTTCCTCCAGCTGGTATAAACAAATTATCGCCGATTTGTGTAGCCCATCTGCCTGGCACATCTAACGCGCGGTCAATGATACCTAGCTTTGGCTTATCCACTGGCGAACCAATTAAATCTTTTACTTTAGCTTCAGATTTTTCTTTCCAATCATCTTTTACTGGTTTAACAATAATCTGATACCATGCTTGTTCGCCTTTGCCCATTCGACTAAAAATTTCCAAAACAGACGCTAATGGATCAACTGTTAATTGCGACATTTGATGTTCAAAAAGAGGATAAGTTTTAATTGGATAAGCTTCGTCATTAACTAAACCAAATTGTGAAGCCCATAAATCATAACCTTTTTCCTTAAAAGTTTCTGGATCAATTCCTTGGGTATAATCTTCAATTTCAGTAATTTGCGATTCTGGATATTGGGCATAAACTGCGGCTTCAACCAGATCCTGAAAAATTTTTGGTGAACAAATAATGTATTGGATGTAGCCTTCAATTGAAACCAACTCCAAACTAAAAGACGGCTGAAAATAACCTGTCCAATATTTATCCCAAAAATCCGGTCCTCTAATAGCGCCCCACATATTAGTAAAAATCTGCTCTACTGCTTTAAATGATTGTTCATTATTTTTTGGAACATCAATAGCTAAATAAACCCATTCCTGTTTGGCTGCATATTTTCCTTGACGCCAATTAACCCAAATTTCTTTAAAACCAAACACAATTGCCCAACCAACAAAAACAAATCCACCCCAACGAAAAATAAACCATAAAACAGATAACGGTGAACTCGCATCCAAACCAGCTTGAGTTAAGAAATTGAAAAGAAAATCCATAGATATTTTAATTATACAACAAACAAAAAAAAATTGCTATCAAACAATTTTTTAAAATACTATTGCTTTTTAAAATTTAAACTAAACAATACTTCCCATTTTCTAATTTAAACTTATCTTTATTTTTCAAAGCTAATTTAATGGTTCCTTCTTTAACCATTTTTTTAACTTTAATCTTCTCAATAATTTCTTCAATACTTAAAAGTATGCCAGATTTTTTTAATAAGTTTTCAATTGCATCAGTCACATTGCCTCCTTCATAGCCCCACTCTTTTAAACCATATTTACCGCGACCAACCAGCACGAAACGCGGATCAAAAATCAATTCATTATGAACTGTAGCGGTTTTAATATCGCGCGCGTCTTTCCAAGCATTATTAATTAAATCAGCAATTTCAGAAAAATGCAATGGTTTTTTATGTTTATGCATTACTAAATAAATTTTGCCATTAATTCTACGCGGATTAATTACGCCCCAATCTGCTAACCCCCATTGATCAAAAGGCGAATTAGCAAATTTAGAACTAGCATCTAAATATGATAAAATCATTTTATCTAATTCTTGTTCAGATAAAAAATTTGGAATCTTAAAATCATTTTTAAAATAATTTGATTGCTTAAAAAATTTTATTAATTCCGACTCATACAAAATCTTATTTTTAGCAACTAAAATTTTCTTTAATTCATCTAAAATCGTATTTACAAAATCTATTGATAAATCATAAATACGCAGACTAGATTTAAAACCATCTGCTTTAAATCCTTCAATAGAATCAACAAAATTATTTAACAAAAATTTAACCACGGCGCGCGCCTCATCTTTATTCTTAACTAAATTAGCTAATTGTTTAAAAATTTTTTCTTCTGATGCCAGACCGCCAAATTCACGCACCAAAGATTCTAGCATATGTTTAAAAGAAGCAACACTATCTTCATAATCTTTGTGTTTGGTAATATTTTTTAAAGCCTGTTTTTCAATTTGACGAACTCTTTCTCTTGTTAAATTCATCTTTTTCCCAATTGATTCTAAAGTTTTTGGTTTTTCGCCAGTAAAACCATAACGCATTTTTATAATATCTGCTTCACGTTGCGATAAAAAAGACAGCAAAATGTTAGCCACTTCACTTGGTGAAAAATTGCTTTTTTCTTTATCAACAGAAATGTCAATAATCTTGTCTAAAATAGGTTGTTTAGCAGTATTTTGCATATATTGTTATAATACAACATTTTAAAAATAATGTCAATAACCCCTTTCTTTTCGAAGGGCGGAGTACTATATTTCGGCTAACATTAGATAAAATTATCAATTTATCATATTAGATCCCGCCAAAATAAATATT
>CAYNCE010000048.1:0-3801 GCA_964395855.1 uncultured Gammaproteobacteria bacterium
TAATCGTGTAGATAGTTTAGATTTATCAAGACTATTATCTTGCTGGGGGATACCATCACAAACAGAAAGCCCGGGGTGCTGGGAAGAGTTGTTATCTTATTAAAAACAATAACATCAAAATTAAAAATATGCTTAAAGGCACAGCAACGCGCCAATAATTTTCCAGCAGAACACCCATAAAATAAAAAGCCAAGGTTAGAAAATAAAATCCAATAACTAACAGCCACATCCACCAAGTCCAAGCGCCAGTCATTATTAAAATAATGATTGGCAAAGCCAGCAAAAGCAGGCAAAAAATTAGGCCTAGCTTTTTTATTTTAAATTTATTTAAATAATTAATCAGCAATAATAAATAAAAATCAGCTAAAATTAAAGCTATTAACCATAAAGGTTGGAAATTGCAAAAGAAAACTAAAACATAAAATATAGCTCCTATAATTATAAAATTTCCCAGCCATACCAGCCAATCAGTTGGTTTTATTTTATTTTGTTTTTCTTGCTTGCCTGTAATGTTGGCTCCAAGCTCCTGCGTGGAGCCGTCTTGTTCTGGCTTAACCACAATTTTTTCAGGATTTGTTTCTGGCAATGTTGTGTTGTTGGCTCCATGCTCCTGCGTGGAGCCGTCTTGTTTAAAAATGTTTTCTTGGTTCATAAGATTATTAATTAATTTTTTAATTTATTTTTTAATACAAAATAATATAGAGCTATTAAGATAAGAAGTAAGATAAGAATAATTACCCATTTATTTTTTGTTTCTGATGACGCGCCATTAATTTTTCCATTTTCTATGTTGGCTCCATGCTCCTGCGTGGAGCCTTCTTGTCCAGAAGACTTTTCTTGCTCACCTGCAACCTCACCTGTACCAGATTGGACAGCCCCGCTTATAGGAGGTGTTGAAGTGGCTGTTGGTATTTCTGGAATAGGGGTAGTTATTTCTTCTTTTTTTAAGATATTTGGTGGCGCGCCTGTTGTAATAAAACTTAATTCTTGACCAACCGTATCTGGCGAAGCATGCGAAATAACGCGATAATAATATATAGTGTCAGAAATTAAACCATTTATAGTTACCTCATGGCCGGTTACCATATTGGAATCTTCAATTGTGGAATTTAAATACCCATAATTCGGCGAAGAAGACAAATCAAAAGTATGCGCTTCGCCTTTAGCAGCGTAAATTACGCGACTAGTGGAATTATAGCTGGTGAGCCATGTGATGTCAACAGAATTGTCCGAAGTGGTTGTTCGGGCAGATTCTTGGCTAATGGTTAGGCCGGATGATGTGCCACCGCCACCATTATTTATACCATTCACAATCACTGCGCTTCCGCCTTCTTCCTCGCCCCTAAAACCAACTAAAATATCAAAATTATCTAATTTTTTGTTTTGATAATCATTGCCAGCGTTGTTTTGGAAAGTGATGATAAATTCATAGGTGGTGGTGACGTTGTTTGACAGAGACGATAGAAGGACTTCGTTGTCTTCAAAAAAGTTTTTTAAGGTTTTACTTTTCGCGGCGCCATAAAGAGTTGTTGCGCTTTGTTTGATTTCCAGATTGAGCGCTGGGGCAAAATTGCCCGAATCATTTTCGTTTATTGCTTGGGTAATGATGTTTTTGGTGGCGTTGCTTTTATTTTTGATTTCAATAAATCCAGAAACACTTTGTCCGGGCGCGAAATTCGCCTGATTAAAAAGCGGGTTGGGAGTAAAAATTGCGATTAAATCATCTAGTTCAATGGCATATGCTATCCGCGCAAAAAATATTGGACTTACAAATCCAAGAGCAAAAATTGATATTAAAATTGTGATAAATTTTAGTGTTTTATTTTTCATTAGATTATATTGTCATCCCGAGTCTTGATAGGATTTTTTAGGATTGGGTCAAGGCGATGGGATCCCGTTGAATAAAGACCAGTGTTTTTCCGCGGGATCCCATCACTCCTAACAGCTTTAAAGGTCGTTCGGGATGACAGCTTGCTCTTGAATAGAATTTGTCCCGCCTGGTGTTGGAATCGGATCAACCCACGCGCCCACGCCGTCTGGAATACGCGCATAAGATTTATTTGGTGGAACTCCAGAGCAAGTGCCTGAACCAGTTTCATCATTTTCTTCTCCCGGTGTTGGTTCTAAATCACAATAATCATTTCCAGTATAATTTGTCGTGTCTTGTAATTCATCTAATGAATTGTAAAAATAAATTGTATCCCCATTATTGTTTAATTCAAAATTATGGGAATTGCAAGTCCCACCTGCTGAACGATAAACAACTAAATAATCGTGGGATAAAATTTGAACATTTCCTGTATTTGTTCTACAGGATTCAATATCAATACGATCCCCGCTAGCATCCGTTAAATAATATCCTGTTAAATCAACTGTATTATTACTATTATTATATAATTCAATCCACTCACCTTGTGGTTTAATACTTGTGTCTATCCCAAAATCAAAACCATATTCTTCACCTTGTGGATTTGGCAAAAATTCATTTAAAACAACGCCAACGTTTTCATCTCCCCATTCATCGCTTTCAACAACATTAGAAATTGTTTCTTTATCAAAAAATCCTGAATTTTCATCAGTTAAATTTTCTTGCCAAGAAGTAAAAACCAAATCAAAAGCGCAGGTTTTGTTTTGCAAACTTAAATTATTATTCGCAAGATTGGCAGTATAATTTAGATTATCATTTGTACCAGTTAATAAAGTTGTGGTTGCTAAATTAAAATCAGATAAATTTAATTCACTGCACAAATCCAAATTCCCATTTATATTTTCAACTCTTATTTTATATTGGAAATCCAAACTGCCTTGATTTTCTACTGTAATATTTTTTAAAGAGGGAATAGTTGGCGTGATTTTTGGCGCGAAATCATTTTCTGAATTTAAAACTAAATCCAAAGTTCCGGCTGAACAATTATTTTCATTTGAATTTTCATTGTCAGAAAAGCCAACAAAATTAAATGAACCGCTATTAAAGTTATAATTATGATTTTCTCCTTGCGCTGGAACAAATTTATTTTCTGCTAAAATAATTTCATTGCTCTGATTTACTGCTTGAATTACTAAACTATAAGTGTCGCTATCTTGCGCGTCTGGTTTGCGCGCGACTTCAATTTGGTATGGACCCTGCTCAACTGGCAGATAAATAATGCTGTATTTATGTCCGTTTGCGTCAACTTGGTCCTCAATAAATGTAGCTCAGGGAATATTATTACTATTTTGGTCAAGCACATTGTTGTCTTTGTCAGTAATTATTACATTCACAGGCGACAATACGAATAGTGGCGCAAATTGCCGATACCAGGGCGTGGTGTCAAAACCTTCCAAATGATAGCTAATTGGTTCTGTGTCTTCATCGTCAAAAATTTCAACCGGCGACACTGGGTCAAACAAATCAAACAAAACGCCATTAGTTCTGTATTCTAAATCAACACCTTGGTTATAATATGCGGCCCAAATCAATTCGGAACAATACCAACTTGGACTATCTATTGATAATTGTTTTTGATACCAATGCCAGTCGTAAGGTTTTTCTAACTCGTTTTGATATTTAACAAAATCAATAGCATTTAAAATTTTTTGCTGCCATTCGTCATCGGTCGAATCATCTGGTTTATTAACTCGTAATAAATATACAGTATCTCTTTTAGGATAATCCCAATCTGTAATTGGATTGTCCTTTACCTCGCCTGGGTAGCCACTTTCCCAAAGAACAATACCGAGAGCTTCAATCACTCTACCATTACCGATATACAATCCGACATGCCCTACGCCTGAAGCAAATTGATCATACAAAATATCACC
>CAYNCE010000048.1:3901-5102 GCA_964395855.1 uncultured Gammaproteobacteria bacterium
GGCTCGCTACCCGAGGTCAATTTACTTACCTTGCCGTTGGTATCAGCTATTAAAATAGTATAACGATTATCAACAAAAATTAAATATTTTTTGTCATGACCCCAAGAAACATCAGATACTCCAGTATTAAATTTGCCGTCATATTTAGCATCATAAATTAATTTTTTTTGTCCGTTTCCCATTAAAAATAAGTCGCCAGTGGAGGTGTCTACTCCACCTTCATCCTTTTCTTTTAACCGATTAACATATTCTGGATCACGATCAGGATTTTCTGCTAATTTAACATTTGTTCCATCTGTATTCATTTCATAAATTTGTTTTTCCTTTTTAATCAAATCATACAAAAAGAAATATATTTTATCCTCACTAAGCGACCAGCACGGAAAACTGGTTCTTGTTTTGTCTTTTTCATTATGAAACAACATTACTTCTCCTGTTTTGTTTGCGTTTATTTTCCAAATATCAGAAACACCAGATTTGTCGCGCCGGGTAAACACAACTTCTCCCTTAAGTTTAGATAAAAATTCTTTGTCTTTTTTGTTTTGGTCGTGTTTGTAAATAGCAAAAACAGCAGAGCTGATGATAATTAGAATTAGTAATACAATAAATAAAGTTTTTCTCATAGGATTAAGATGAAGTATGAATCATGAGTTATGAATTATGATTTTTAATTAATATTCATAATTTATGCTTCTTATTTTTAATTTCTTTAATAACTTTTTTAATCTCATCATACATAATAAAAATCGCTGGCAAGATTATTATAATCGCAAACCCAGCTGGTTTTTGAACTGCTGAAACAATATATCCGGCAAAAGGAATTGAAAACAAAACTTTTCCAATAATTTGTTTTTGTAAAACTTCTTTCATATCCGGTGAATTATTAGCGTCGCCTTTTGTAATGTAAATCGGTTTGCCTTCTTGAAGTTTTATATCAAATATTCTGTGAGTGGTCGGAACTTCGGTTTTAGAAATTTTGCCAAAAGTAATAATGTCATTTATTTTATATTCTGCAACTGGTTTTACAATAACTAAACTGCCAGTTTTTATCGCTGGTTGCATTGACCCGGAAAGAACAGTTAAAACTTTGTAATTTTTAGGTAACGGAAAAATTGTAATAATTAAAAACAAAGCAATAATAACAATAATTATTGTTAAAATATTGCTAATGATTTTCAATGCTTTTTTCATTTAACTTACT
>CAYNCE010000049.1:0-5045 GCA_964395855.1 uncultured Gammaproteobacteria bacterium
ATGACTTGGCAGCTATATTTAAAAATCCAAGAATTAAAAAAATCGCGCATAATTTAAAATTTGATTATGAAGTTTTGGAGCATGCGGGTATAGAAATTCAAGGACTATATTTTGACACAATGATTGCGTCTTATCTTTTAAATCCTGGCACACGCCAGCATGGTTTGGATGCTTTGGCATTTACTGAATTAGGCTACAGAATGCAACCTATTACAGATTTGATTGGAGATAAAAAAAATACTCAAATTAGTTTAGCGCAAGTTGCAGTTGAAAAAGTAGCCAACTATTCTTGTGAAGACGCTGATATTACATACCGTTTGTATGGGAAATTATCAGAGAAATTAGACGATGCGATTATTAATAATGTTTTGCAAAAAATTGAAGTCCCGCTTATACCGGTTTTAGCTGAAATGGAAAAAAATGGAGTAAAACTGGATATAGATTTTTTAAATAAAATGAGCCAAAAATTAGCAGATAGAATTAAGAATTTAGAAGTTAGCATATATAAAACAGCTGGACATGAATTTAATGTTGCCTCACCTAAACAGTTAAAAGAAATTTTATTTGATAAATTAAAAATTTCTACAGCTGGCTTGAGCAAAACCAAAACAGGTATTTCAACTGCGGCAGGAGAACTTGATAAGTTGAAGGGCCAGCATAAAATTATTGACTTAATCATAGAATTTCGCGAATTATCTAAATTAAAAAATACTTATTTAGACCCATTGCCAAAATTAGTTGATAAAAATGACCGAGTGCATACTTCTTTTAATCAAACCATCACAGCTACTGGACGGCTCTCATCTTCAAATCCAAATTTACAAAATATTCCAATTCGCACAGAATTAGGCAGGGAGATCCGCAAAGCTTTTATATCTGAAAAGGGTTATAAAATTTTAGCAATTGATTATTCGCAAATTGAATTAAGAATTATCGCCAGTTTAGCGAACGATAAAAAAATGATTCAAGCCTTTGAAAACAAAGCGGACATACATACACAAACTGCGGCTGAAATTTTTAATATTAAACCGGAAAAAGTAAGCAAAGAAATTCGTGGTCAAGCCAAGGCAGTTAATTTTGGTGTTATTTATGGCCAAGGTCCTCGTGGTTTATCTCAAGGAACAGGTATAACATATGATGAAGCGCAGAATTTTATTGAAAAATATTTTGAAGTTTATGATGGCATTAAAAATTATATTGAAGAAACTATTGCTTTAACGCGAGAACTTGGTTATGCGGAAACCTTGCTTGGCAGACGCAGATATTTACCAGAAATTAATGCGCATCACCAGCAATTAAGAGCGCAAGCGGAAAGGATGGCAATCAACCACCAGATTCAGGGCACGGCCGCTGATTTAATAAAGCTGGCAATGATAAATCTACACAAAAGATTACAAAAAGAATTTGCTCCAGATCAGGTACGAATGTTATTACAAGTGCACGATGAATTGGTTTTTGAAATTAAAGAAGATCTGGTTAAGCATGCTTCGCGAATTATTCAATATGAAATGGAAAATGTCTATAAGCTCCGAGCGCCAATTGAAGTTGAAATCGGAGTTGGCAAGAATTGGGGCCAGGCAAAATAAGAGTAACACCTTGCTTTTTGGGTTGTGGGATGAAAAAGAATTACGTAATTAATTATGTAATTCTTTTTATTTTGCTTTTTATTAACCACCCCGTTCAAACTTGCCACTGGCAACTTTGAATTCCCCTCCTTGAAAAGGAGGGGAGATTTTATTACGGCAGATATTTTTCTCTTTCTTTTCTTTCTTTAATTTCTTGCTCTAATTTCTTTTTGCCGGTTTGCGCCCAGCGAAAAATATAGCCAGCCCAGATTAAACCGCCAATAAACCAGAGATACCAAAAAAACGGCATTGAAATCCAGTAAGCTTTTTGCTGGCGGAAAAATAATAAAATAAATCCAGCTATGCCCATCACTAAAAACATATTAGTCAACCTTTGCCATAAATAACTAGTTGGTAAATTTTTCTGTTTTTCTTTTTTGCGCAAAATTAAATGGGAGGCTAAAGCTACAATTAAAAGCGAGCCAAAAAAAACATAAAAAAAATTAGCAAAAGAATGGGAAAGAGTTCCTAAGCGTGTATTAAAAATAAAGTCTAGTGATGTGAGACGAGAAAAATCTAACATAAAATTATTTCTTATTTAATTCAATCATTGTTTTAATAACAGAATCTGGATTTAAAGAAATGGAATCAATTCCTTCACGAACTAAAAATTTTGCAAAGTCTGGGAAGTCAGATGGAGCTTGCCCGCAAATTCCAATTTTGGTTTTGGTTTTTTTAGCTATAGCAATTGCTTGACTAATTAATTTTTTAACTGCTGGATTTTTTTCATTTCCCACATGCGCTATTAAACCAGAATCTCTATCCAATCCCAAAGTTAATTGTGTTAAATCATTTGAACCAATTGAAAAACCATCAAATAATTTAGCAAAATCTTCAGCTAAAATAACATTAGAAGGAATTTCAACCATCATATAAATTTCTAATTTATCTTTACCGCGCTTTAGACCCTCTTCTCTCATAATCTTAAGGACTTTTTCAGCTTCGTCAAGTGTGCGCACAAAAGGAATCATAATTTTAACATTATCTAATCCCATAATTGTACGAACCTTTTTTAATGCCTGACATTCTAAACGAAAAACCTGAACAAATTTAGGGTCATAATACCTTGAAGCTCCACGCCAGCCCAACATTGGATTATCTTCTTTTGGTTCAAATTGAGCGCCACCAATTAAATTAGCGTATTCATTTGTTTTAAAATCAGACAAGCGCACAATTACATCTTTTGGATAAAAAGCAGCTGCAATTCTTGCAATGCCTTGACTTAACTTATCTACAAAAAATTCTGTTTTGTCTTCATAACCTAAAGTAATTTTATCAATTTGTTTTTGTAAAGCTTTAGAATCTAACTTATCATAATTTAAAAGCGCCAGTGGATGTATTTTAATATAGTTATTAACAATAAACTCTTCTCGCGCCAAACCAACGCCATCATTTGGTATAAATGAAAATTCAAACGCCCGTTCTGGTTCTGCTAAATTAAGCATTATTTTTGTTTTTGGTTTTTTAAAATTTTTTAAGTTTGTTTTTTTAATTTTGTAATCCACTAAACCAGAATAAACTTTGCCAATTTCTCCTTCAGCGCAACTCACTGTAATATTTTCTTGATTTTTAATTTTATCAGTTGCATCACCTGTTCCAACAATACATGGTACTCCTAATTCACGAGACACAATCGCGGCATGACATGTTCTTCCCCCAGAATTTGTAACAATCGCGCTAGCAATTTTCATAATTGGCACCCAGTCAGGATCAGTCATTTCTGTTATTAACACATCTCCATTCCTGAATTTATTAATATCTTTAGCATCCATAATTACATTAACTTTGCCTTGCCCAATTTTTGAACCCACAGCTTTGCCTTGACATAAAATTTTATTTTTATTTATATTTTTATTATTTAAAATATATTCTTCTAAAACATTAAAATCTTTTTGTGATTGCACTGTTTCTGGTCTAGCTTGAACAATAAATAACTTGTTTGTTTTTCCGTCTTTTGCCCATTCAATATCCATTGGCTTATTATAATGTTTTTCAATAATAACAGCCCATTTAGCTAATTTTATAATTTCATTTTCAGATATTGAAAATTTATCTTGATCTGCTTGTAAAACTTTTACATTTTTAACATCATTTTTTTTATAAATTAATTTTATTTTTTTGTCGCCTAAAGTTTTAGAGATAATTGCATTTTTGTTTTTGGCTAGCGTGGGTTTAAAAACATAAAATTCATCTGGATTAACTTTTCCTTGCACAATATTTTCTCCTAAACCATATATTGAATTAATTAAAACTACATTTGCAAAACCAGATTCAGTATCAATTGAAAACATCACACCAGATGAAGCTAAATCACTACGAACCATTTTTTGCACACCAACTGACAAAAAAACATTAAAATGATTAAACTTTTTTTCTTCACGATAAACAATGGCGCGCGCGGTAAACAACGAAGCAAAACATTTTTTAACTGCAGTTATTAATTCTTCTCTGCCGACAACATTTAGATAAGTTTCTTGCTGACCCGCAAATGAAGCGTCTGGCAAATCTTCAGCAGTTGCTGATGAACGCACAGCAACATCTTCTGCTTTTCCAAATTTATGATAAGCATTTAAAATTTTTAATTCCAAATCCAAAGGCATTTTTGCACTGGAAATTAATCTTCGGATTTCAAAAGAATATTTGTTTAGATTGTCTAAATTACTAATTTTAATTTTCTGTAAATTTTCTTTAATTCTGTTTTGTAGATTATTTTGTTTAATAAAATATTTATAAGCTTCAGCTGTAATAGCAAAACCATTAGGAATATTAACTCCTTTTTTTGATAATTCTGAATACATTTCTCCTAAAGAAGAGTTTTTGCCTCCAACTAAAGGAACATCTTGGTTAGAGATTTGAGAAAACCAAATAATAAATTGTTTAGATTTTTTCATTTCATCTAGCTGTCATCCCGAGTCTTGATAAGACTTTTAGGCTTGGGCCAAGGCGATGGGATCCCGTTGAATATTGAGCTCTTTTTTCCTCGGGATCCCATCACTTCTAACGACCATAAAAGCCGTTCGGGATGACACTAATTTTTTTCTTAAAAAATATTCCTGTTACCAAGCTTGTTGCCAAAGCAAATAATATAGTCACAAGTGGCTCTACAAAAATATTCACAATTGTCCATGGCTCATTAATCCAAAAGAATTTAAAAAACCCGCGCAGCAAACCAACAATTAAACCAGCTAAAACACAAGTTCTCACTGCAATCCAATAATTTTTTTCATATTTTCGTTTCACAAAAAAAGTTAGCCACGCGAAAACAATAATGTCCAAGATTAAAACTAAAGGCAAAATTATGTTTAATAAAAATGAATTTAAAATATTTATTAAACTAAAAAGATAGATTAAAATTTCAACTGATACTAAATAAATCACTACGCGCTGGACAACTGCCAAATACCACGCAAATTTTAATTT
>CAYNCE010000050.1:0-2133 GCA_964395855.1 uncultured Gammaproteobacteria bacterium
GCGAAGGAGATATTTTTTTAGGCATTGCTGTGCCAGAGCAAAGAAAGGTTGTTAAGAAATATTTTTCCGCCAAAGGCGGACCAGCCTCTGGCTGGAAAGATGATGTACAAAAATTATTAAACTCTAAAATTCATGAATATCGGTTGGTTGGGGTGTTGATTTTGGTGGAGAAGTATAAAAAAATCTCCCATGAATTTTCACGGAATCCTTCGGCTCCGCTCCGCTCCGCTCAGGATGACACTTTCTTGTTTTATCTCAAAAATACAAAAAATATTAACAACTGGGATTTGGTTGATTTGTCAGCACCGAATATTGTTGGTAATTATTTATTGGATAGTGACCCCGCAAATAACGGGGCAAGTAGAAAAATATTATATAAGCTAGCTAAATCTAAAAATTTATGGGAGCGCAGAATTGCAATTATCTCAACATTGACGTTTATCCGCGAAAAGCAATTTGCTGATGCAATAAAAATCTCAGAAATTCTATTATCAGACAGCCATGATTTAATCCACAAAGCAGTTGGCTGGATGTTGCGCGAAATAGGCAAACAAGATCCGCCAGCTGGCAAAAAAGAATTAATTAAATTTTTAGATAAATATACTTTGCAAATGCCAAGAACAATGTTGCGCTATGCGATTGAAAAATTGCCAGAGAAAAAACGAAAATATTATTTGAATTTAAAATAGCACACAATGTATAAGGTTGACAACATTATGTATAAGGTTTATAATAAAAATGTATAAGGTTATATTAATTATGTATAAGGTTTATGTTAAAATTATTAACAATAAAACAAACATCTGATAAATTAGGGGTTTCGTCCCAAACCTTGCGTCGTTGGGACAAAAGTGGGCAATTTGCATCAATTCGTAACAAAGATAATAATTATCGTTGTTATAAAAAAGAAGATATTGAAGATTATATAAAAAACAATACAAAAGATTTGTTTAAAATAGCGCGAAATTGGGTCATTGATGATTTAGGAACTGAACCGCAAAAGGATTTTTATTGCCAAGATTCTATTGTTTTTCAGGCACGACTAGAAAGGTTAAAAAATGAAATGAGCAAGATGCAAAATATGGAAAAAACCTATTCTTTGATAGTTGGTATTGCTGGTGAAATTGGCAGTAATTCCTTTGATCACAATTTAGGCAATTGGCCTGATATTAGGGGAATGTTTTTTGCTTATAATTTAAAAAAAAGAAAAATCATACTGGCTGATAGAGGTCAGGGGATATTAACAACACTTAAAAAAGTAAAGCCAGAGTTGATAAATCATCAGAACGCCTTGCAAACTGCATTTACGGAAGTTATCTCCGGTAGAGCTCCAGAAGCAAGAGGCAATGGACTAAAGTTTGTCAGACAAGTAGTATCTAATAATGAAATAAATCTATTCTTTCAATCTGGAGACGCTGAACTTAGAATGGAAAAAAACAACTTTGATTTGTATATTAAAAAATCAACTGTTAATTTTCACGGCTGTTTAGTATTAATTCATTTTTAAAACATATGACTATTTTTTTAAAAAAATTTGGCACACTTCTTAATAGCAGAATGTCAGGTAAAGAAGCTTTGGCCGCATTCCAACCATCTTTAAAAGGAGTAAGGAATGATGAAAAGGTTGAAGTTGATTTTGAAGGAGTTGATGTTTTTACACCTTCTTGGGGTGATGAATTTTTGAGTCCTTTATTTGAAAGATTTGGCGATAGATTAACTTTAAAAAATACAGAAAATCTTTCAGTCCAGGCATCATTAAAAATGCTAGAAAAAGTTCATAGTAAAAATTTTAGTTATGCCTAAGCCAGAACTCCTGTCCCCAATCCAAGATTTTACTTCATTGCAAGCCGCGATTCAGGCAGGCGCTGACGCAGTGTATTTTGGCATTCGCGGTTTTAATATGCGCGCTGGAGCAAAAAATTTTAATGTTAATGATTTAAAAAAAATTACTAAAATTTGTCATGAAAATAATATAAAAGCATATTTAGCAATTAATATTATTATTTATCAGAATGAATTAAAAAAAGTAGAAAATATTTTAAAAAAAGCTAAAATTGCAAAAATAGACGCGATAATTTGTTGGGATATGGCAGTTTTGCAAATGGCGCGCAAATTAGGACATGAAATACATTT
>CAYNCE010000050.1:2233-5035 GCA_964395855.1 uncultured Gammaproteobacteria bacterium
CTAGAAATTTTTATCCACGGCGCAATGTGTGTGTCAATTTCTGGAAGATGTTTTTTGTCACAATTTAATTATGGAAAATCAGCTAATCGGGGCGAGTGTTCACAGCCGTGCCGTAGAAAATATTTAATTAAAGAAGTTTCTGGAAATACAGAATTTGAAATTGGCGAAGACTATATTTTAAGTCCAAAGGATTTATGCGCCTTGCCTTTTATTGAAAAATTAATTGGAGCAGGAATTACATCTTTTAAAATAGAGGGCAGGAACAGAAGCCCAGAATATGTATTTATTGTAACAAAAGTTTATCGTGAGATTATAGATTATTATTTTTGCAATAAAAATAAAAAAAATTTTGAAGAATTAAAAAAAGAATTATTTGAAAAATTAAAAACAGTATATAATAGAGGATTTTCTCCTGGTTTTTATCTGGGCAAACCTATAAATCAATGGACACATAGTTATGGCAGTCAAGCAAAAGAGAGAAAGACCTATATTGGCAAAATCAAACACTTTTATTCAAAAATTTCTGTAGCTGAAATTGAAATTCAAGCTAATAAAGTATTGAAAACTAAAGATGAAATTTTTATTCAAGGCCCAACAACAGGAGTGTTGCGTGAAAAAATTAAATCAATGGAAATTGAACACAAACAAATCAAAAAAGCTACACAAAATGATGTAGTAGCGATTAAAATGAATAAATTAGTCAGAGCAAATGATGAGGTGTATAAAATAATGAAAAAATGATATAATAAATTTATGAAACTAGTCCTTGATATTGAAACACAAAATTCATTTAAAGACATTGGCGGAAAATCAAATTTAAAAGCTTTGAAGATTTCTTTGGTAGGCGCATATTGGTATGAAGATAACAAATTTTTAACTTTTATGGAAGATGAACTAGATGAATTGGGAAAATTAATTAAACAAGCCGAGCTAGTTATTGGATTTAATTTAATTGGTTTTGATTATCCAGTTTTGGAAAATTATTTAAAAAACATAAATTTTAATTCAATAAAAACTTTGGATATTATGGCTGTTCTGCAAAAATATTTAGGTTATAGAGTAAAACTTGAATCTGTTGCGCAAGCTACACTTGGAACAGGAAAAAGTGGCACGGGATTAAAAGCAATTTCAATGTGGCGCAAAGGTCAAATTGAAGATTTAAAAAAATACTGTTTGAAAGATGTGGAAGTGACTAAAAACATTTATGAATACGGGATTAAAAATAAATATATAAAATTTAAAAGTCTATGGAAAAGCTATGATGTGCCAGTTGAATGGTACTAAAAAAATATTTATGGCAGAAAAAAAAGTCGGCAAAATTACTCATTTTTTTGGCAACATTGGCGTGGCAGTGATTAAACTGGAAAGTAAATTAAAAGTTGGTGATGAAATTCACATCACTGGCCACAGCGCTGATTTTACGCAAAAAATTGAGTCAATGCAAGTCGACCACAAATCAATTAAAACAGCTAAATCAGGTGATGATGTTGGTATGAAAGTGGATGAAAAAGTTAAACCAGGAGCAAAAGTCTTTTTGGTGGAAGAATAAAATATTGCTGTTGATAAAAAACAAACTCTAATTTAGGAGCAGTGATTTTTAGTTAAGAATTTCCAATTTTCAATATTATGCGTCCAACAAATAAATACGAAAATAGATTACGCAAACAAGGCTATAATTTTATAGCTGGTCTTGACGAAGCTGGTCGCGGTTCTTGGGCTGGTCCTTTAGTTTCAGGCGCGGTCATTTTTCAACCAAATGTAAAAATCAAAAACATTAAAGATTCAAAACTTCTATCTGAATCAAAAAGGCAAAAAATGTTTTTATACATTACAAAAAATTGCCTTACTTGGTCAGTTGGCGTGGTTGCGCCACAGGAAATTGATAATTTAGGTATTTTACCAGCTAATCGTTTAGCTTTTGAACGAGCTGTTAAAAGACTTGCCCTAAAACCTGACTATTTATTGATTGACGGATTGCGCAATTTGGACTCAGCTATCCATAATGAGTTTGTAATTAAAGGCGACCAAAAAATTTTATCTATTGCCGCAGCTTCAATTGTGGCTAAAGTTGTGCGCGATTCAATTTTAAATAATTTAAACAAATCTTATCCTGAATACAATTTTCACCAACATAAAGGCTATGGGACAAAGAAACATTTAGATGCTATTCACAAATACGGACCGTGTGAGATACACAGATTTAGTTTTAAACCAATAAATATGTTATAATAAATAATATGAGAAATACAAAAACAGCTCCTGGAGGAAATGAACTCTTGGACGCAAATGATTTATTAAAAAACAAATTAGGCGTAACTTATGGTTCTTACATTGCTGATTTAGGTTGCGGTGGAATTGGTTTTTTTGTTATTAAAGCCGCCCAGATTGCTGGGTCTGATGGTGTGGTTTATGCTGTTGATATTTTAAAATCGGCTCTGGCTAATGTTGAGGCGCGCGCGCGTTTGCTTGGTTTGAATAATATTAAAACTGTTTGGTCAAATCTAGAAAAATATGGCGCCACTAAAATTAATAATGATTATTTAGATTTTGCGCTATTAATCAATATTTTATTTCAAAGTGATGATAACGCTGGGATTATTAAAGAAGCTGTGCGTTTATTAAAGCCGGGCGGTAAATTAATGGTGATTGATTGGCAAGCCGGGCGTTTCCCTATTGGTCCTAAGCCAGAAGACAAAATCCCGCCAGAAAAACTAACTGGCATTGCAGAAAGTTTAAATTTAACAGTTGAAAAACAATTTGAAGCCGGCAAGTTTCATTATGGTATTGTGTTTGGAAAGGAGT
>CAYNCE010000051.1:0-5020 GCA_964395855.1 uncultured Gammaproteobacteria bacterium
ATTTCTCAAAATACCAAGTTCTAACTTCCCTCCAGAGGCCCTCCGGAGGCGGGCAAGCGGGCAAGTGTTCCACCCGCGGAGCCAAGTTTTCAAAAAAATCGCCTTTTGGGCGGTTTTTTGGTTTTAAGATAATGTTTTGTATATTACAATTTGGAATATAATAGAATGGAATATACAATATAAATATAGATATGTCCAAAGCAATTTATTCAAAAGACCATAAATACATTGTTGAGCAATTAAAAAAAGCCCGCAAAGAGGATGGTTTGGAGCAGGTGGAAGTTGCTAAATTACTCGGCAGAACGCAGTCTCATATCTCAAAGATTGAAGCTGGACAGAGGCGGATTGATATTATTCAATTAAAAGAATTTGCGAGGATTTATAAAAAGGATATTGATTATTTTATTAAGTAATATGTCTAAAATTAAAGAAGAATTAGGAGATAAAACAGAGCAAATAAATTATAAGGAGGTTATTGAAGAGTATCCTTGGATTGTTGAGCGAGAACAAAATTGTATTTTGAGCCCGGATAGTGATGGGTTGTTATGTGGTTTATTTATGTCTAATTATCTTGGATGGAAAATAAAAGGATTTTACGATGGCAAAATATTGGTTTTAGACAAAAATGTTTCCGCTAAAGATTGTGTGTTTTTGGATGTTGAGATTTTCAGAAAAGAAATTAAAAGCGTGGGACATCATATGGTTTTATTTAATAAAAATAAAAAGCCAAAAAGTTGGAAAAATTTTGAAAGTTCAATTCAGCCAAATATTTTCAGGGATCATGACGCTTACAATGATTTTCGTTTAAAGTATCCCTTAGCCACGATTCATATGCTAATAGGCATTATTGGATCAAAAATAAAAATAAAAATTTCCACATCGGCAATTTGTCCGTTGCTATATACGGATGGTGTTTTTAAGAATCTTTTTGGATATCCGGAAAATTGTATTGATTGGCTTAAATATCTAAGGGCGAATGAAAAAAATAATTCCCTAAACACAATATTTTTTAACGAGCATTATTCTATTCACAGTTTAATGACGGCATTAAATGATTTTTTTGAGCAAATTAAAAAAATACATCAAAACAAGAGAGGAAATGATAAAATCAAAATATCTAACTCTAAGGGCGAGCCGATAAACATAGAAGAAAAAAATGGAGCGCTTTCAATCGTTTTAGACGAAAAAAATAAATCTGAACATTTTATCAAAATACTTTCTGGCTTGACTGGCTGGAAGTATAAGAAATTAGATTGGAGTTGGGACAATTTTCAATTAAATAAATTTCGCAAAGGCAGTATTAGGCCTAATAATAGAAATTTTGAGGCCTTAATAAAAAAGAAGCCTATTTCTTGGGCTATGACCAGCGGATTAGCGATAGAATATACACTGGATCCTAAAAATATTCTTCTAAAATAATTTTATGTTTCTGTTTGATTCTTCCCTGACGCGTTTTTTGGCCAAGTCGCAATATTCTTTTGAGATATCAAAACCAATATAGTTTCTTTCTAATTCAATAGCTGCTAACGCAGTTGTTCCGCTTCCAATAAAGGGGTCTATCACGACGCCTTTTTTTGGACAAAAACATTGAATAAAATCAATGGGGATTTTATTTGGAAAAGTAGCTGGATGTTGATGTTTTAGCCGGCTTCCATCGCCGCAAGTCACATAATCCCAAAGAGTTCCTCGGCATTTCATCAGATTTATCGTTACTTTTTTTGAATTTAATGTTTTTCCGTTTGTAAGGCGGGTCGCGCAACCGGTCATTGTTTTCCCGCCATGTTTGGATGGTATTTTAAGATGTTCTTTGTCAAAATATTGCGGTCTCTCTCCTTTTAGGAAAATTGGCATATATTCGTGGTCAACCCTGAATCTTTTAGTCCACCAAGCGCCCTCGCCCCCGTGTTTTTTATAAATAACCGTTTCAAAGAGTTTGAAGCCAATATTGTCGCACCAGTCAATAATTGTTTTAAAAGATGTAAGTGATTTTCCAAAATTTTTTGTTTGGTCCTGAATGACCATTACGGCAATTCCTCCGTCTTTTAGAATACGATAAATTTCTCTGCCTGTAGCGTGTAAATCGTAATCAAATCCGTTGTATTTTCTGATTCCGTCATACGGAGGGGATGTAATTATTAAATCAACTGAATTGTCGGGAAGTTTGCTCATTCCTTCTACGCAGTCCATATATTGAATTGTATTTAGCCATTCCTTAAAAATATTTTGAGATGTTTTTTTCTTTGTAATAATTTTTGATTTGAATTTTTCTTTTAATTCTTCAAAGTTTCGTATAACGCTGACAACTCTTCCTTGAATGGTTAATTCTTTAGTAAAAATTGGCTTAAGATTTTGATTGGCTGGTTGGAGTCGGAATCTATCCTTTTCTTTGTAGATTTTTTTAAGCGTTACTTCGTCATTATTTATTAAGGCGACGACTGTTTCTCCGTTTTTAGCATCTGGCTGTTTTCTGATAACAACGACATCTTTATTAAAAATTCCCTCATCAATCATACTGTCTCCTTGAACGCGCAAGGCAAAATGTTCACCCGACTTAGATAACTGGGATTTTGGCACCTTTATTACCTCTGGAAATTCTATCGCTTCAATTGGCGCGCCAGCGGCGATAGTCCCGAGCAGAGGAATTTCTATTAAATTGGATGATTTTTTGTTTGAAATTTCTATGGACCGCGCGTGGTGACTTAATTTATTAAGATATCCTTTATTTTTCAGCGTCTCTATATGTTGGTGGATGGTGGATTTAGAAGCCAACCCAAAATGCTTTCTTAATTCTTCAAGAGAAGGGGCGTAGTCTTTTTTCTCAATGAATTTTTTAATATAATCAAGAATTTGTTTTTGTTTTTTGGTGAGCATGTTTAATAAATTATAATTATATTATACCGAACATTTACAGAACATTAAAGAGCGTTAATTGTGGATAAGTTAGTTTGATTGGCTATGCGATAATCGGGCAACAAATAGGTAGTATATGGGATTGACTAAGATAATAATTAAGTGGTAAAATTATAGCATAGATGATGCGTAGCCTCCTTCCTTTGTTTTTTTGTCATTCATGATTTCGATTACTCTCGCATAAGTAGCGGTATCAGCACGCCGCAAAAAACGGCGAGAAGGAAGTAGTCGAGCCTTCTTTACTAAGCATTCTTGCTGAGGTAAAGCAAGACAAATATCATGCGACAAAAAAAAGATGCGCCGGGCATGAGGGGTTGTCGATCTCGCAACAAAGATGGTAAATTACGCGATAAGCGCGATGATACCCTTATGGGGACCATTGAGGAGCAGTACGACAGAAACTTTAATGTCAGGTCAGATATGCTTCTTGGGAATTATCTTGAGAAGTATAAAATAAAATCCCTCAACGATCTGATTACAGGTCAATAAGGGATTTTAGGGTAAGGATGGGGCTATTGCCTCATCTTTTTATATTATATAATAAAAACCGAGTATTTAGTAATTGGATTATCCACAACCCCAAATAAGATTAGTACTGCCCAGCGTGTGGAATGTAATTTCTCAAAATGCCAGATTTTAAAAGGTTCTTGGCGCTCTTTTTTATAGTTAATTTGTCACTACATGCGTTTGCGTAAAAACAGAAAATACAAAAAAATAAATAATACCTCCTCCGTTAGCAAATTTTTCATGTTGAAGAGAAAAGTGCGGTCTTTGTTTTGGTTGGGATTTAGCAAGATTAAATATGCTAATCATTTTTTCCTTGATTCTAATATGGTCGTTTCGGGTGAATCGAAATCTGACGGACGGGTGGAAAAACTTCACAGGTATTTTTCAACTTATCTTTTAACTGATGTTGTGGCGAAAGAAGTCCAGGAGTTATTGGATAATGGACGCAATCGCATATTTCTTCGCAGGTACGGAATCGTGAGTTTCCTGAAATTACGCGAGGTTTTCCCGTCTCTGTGTCCCGTCTATTATAATCTCATCAGTTGGATGTATAATCCAGCCAATATTGCGTCTCAAGAATTCGCGTTGCATTTATTGCAGTCTTTGAAATTAAGAGGGCGAACGCTTAGCAGCGTCCATGAAAAATTATACATGAGGTTTATGAGCCGGTTAAAACAAGAATCTGAAAACAATGTCAGCAACCTTACTGGTAAGCCTAAAACGCTTTTGGCTAAAAATATGGATATAAGCGCTTTTCACTATTTCAGAAAGAAAATCAAAAATCGCAATTCGGAGAATCTCCTTAATGATTACAGAAACATTAGTTCAGTTCTGCTGTTCGCTTTGACGAATAAGACGAATGTTGTTTTTGCTACTGCTGATCGCGATTTGTTAGCCATTATTTGGACATTAGCGGAAAGTCTGGCCCAGGGAATAACATTCCACTACTTCATTCTTCCAACACTGACCGATAATGAAAAACATGATATTCTATCCGGCAAAAAAATAACTCGCTTTCTGGATTTCAAAAAATTCAAGGATTATAACGAGGGCGTGTTGGGTGATATTTTAAATCCGTATTGGCAGAAGGATCACATATCATTTAGGGTCAGGCTTTGGGATAATAACGAGAAATGTTTTGTGGAGGATATGGTTGTTAATTTTGACAATATGGGGCGTGAATTAATATTGAACATGCACGGTCCCTTGTCTTGCCCCTACGCGAAGAATAATACACATGGGAACTGGATACATTATCAGTATTGGCCGCCTCCTTTGAAATCACCCAATGTGATTAAAGTTATGTTATGGGGAAAGAAAATCATAAACAGAAAGGACATTTATGTCCCAGACCATATTCATCAGCGAACATGTAGATATGCGATTGACGAAAAGAATGGCAGATTAAAAGAGTATTATGGATTTTGGCTGTGATTTTTTGGAAGTGGACTAAAATTATGAGTTTGTTTCTAATATTACAGGATTAAGTTGATTTTGCCCTAACAAATTGGTTTTAATCTCGTCCAACCAATGGAAGGGGATTTATCAAAATACCAAGCTCTAACTTTGTTCCACCCGCGGAGCATAGTAGGGCATAGTGAGG
>CAYNCE010000052.1:0-4490 GCA_964395855.1 uncultured Gammaproteobacteria bacterium
ATTTGACTAATATTAGTTAAATATCGGAAAAACAGCATTGACAAATGCTGTTTTTAAGTAAAATATAACAAAATATATTGAAATATTAAAACCATGGTTTGATTTTATCACTTAAACGACGACTTAAAGTACTGCGGTCAATATCATTTATTATGCCACAAGCTTTTTTTATGTCTTTATTGTTAATTATGAAACGCCAGATACCCTTGATGCTTGTAATGTTTGTAAGGTTCATAATAATAAAAATTTTAAAAAGCATAACATCAGAATATATTTGTTTTCTGCCTCGCACTATTTCTGAGTTTTTAGAACCAAGAATTTCATTTTCAAGAACTTTTTCATTCCAATTTTGGTCAATGATTTTAAGAATTTTTAGAACATGTTTTTTTGTTTGTGTGGTCATAGTTTTGGATATTATTTTTGTCATCCCGAGTCTTGATAGGACTTTTTAGGATTGGGTCAAGGCGATGGGATCCCGTAGAATAACACTGGTCTTTATTCAACTGGATCCCATCATCCCGATTCAACCCTAAAGGACTTATCGGGATTCGGGATGACAAATAAAAAAGTTATATTATTTGACAGATTAATTATTCACAGCCCAATATATATAGTATATCACATAAAACCAGTTATAACAAAAATTCTTAATTTATATTTTCTATAATAATATTATATATATATTATTATAGCATAATATCGGTTTAAAATGATACATAATGCAAAAATATAATTTATATAAAAATCTATTTTTTTAATATTCTTTATAAAATTATATATATTTAAAATTTTTTTTAATGATAATTATGCATTTTTTATTAAAATCATTCTAAACAAAGCCAAAGATTAAATCCCAATTATACAAATGTGTTATAAATTATGCACATTTTTTATTTTATATTTTTTGATTTATCCTAAAAAAGCAATATCTATGCATAATTTTGAGTATTTCAATTTATATATATTTATTTATTGCACATGCGTTGTTTTATACTTAAAATTATTAAATAACATATAATATTGCTTTATAATTTTTAATTTACAATTTATTATTTAAAAATAATAAATTAAAAATTAGATTTTTAAATAAAATGATTTTTTTGACTAAAATTAGCTAAATATCGGGAAAACGCGCATTGACAAAACACAATTTTGGGTGTATAATTAGTTTGTAATTAATACGATATTGGTTAATTTTAGCCAAATAAAACATTTAAAAAATTGATTAAAATAAAAAAGAGCTTATAGTTTTTGCTAAAAGCTCAATCTTATGCCCTTCACAATGGAGAAAAAGGAAAAGCGCAAAGTTGTTAATAATTAAATTGGCTTTTAAATTTTAAGCGGTCAACTCAAACATAAAAGCATTTTATTATTGGTCTCCTTTTGTGATGGGCTCTTTAATTATAGCATATTTTATCTGTTTTGTTAAGCTTAAATCCACATGCTCGTGAATAAGTCTAACACTACTAATAGAAAAGTTGCCAACGGGAATGGCTACATAAGTTTAGCTGATGCTGCTGAACTTTGTTCTTATTCGCAGGATTATTTATCATTATTGGCGCGGCGGGGAATTTTAAAATCAAAAAAATTTGGTAGAAATTGGTTTACGCGTAAAGAGTGGTTAATAGAATATGTGCGTGAACATCCAGCTGATAAAAAGGGAAATGTTAAAGGGGAGTTGTTTGATGAGCAAGAAGATAAAAGTTCTTTGAAAGTATTATGGTTAAATTTAAGTTTGCAAAAATTATATAATGTAATTATAATTAAAATTAAAAATGTTATATATAGTAAAAATAATATAATAACAAAAATAAAAAATGTTGGGTCAAAAAAATTTGCATATATAGTAAATTATAAATTAAGAGTTATAATAAAAAAAATTTGTAATATGTTGGCAAAGCGTTTGCCATCATTTTTTATTTGGAAAAAATTAAACGCAAGAAAAATTGTAATTCGTTCTGGTGTGTTAGGAATATTTTTTTGTTTAAGTTTTAGTTTAATAAGCGCTAAAGTTTTGCCAATGCAATTTTCTAACTTTGCTGACTCAATTACAAAAGTAAATCATAATCAAATAAATTATATTGTTAAAAATTTTAAATTTATAAATTCTAATTTAAGAGAAATTAAATTCGTTTCAGTAAATTTTTCTGAAAAAATATTTTATAGTTTAGATAGTAAATTAGATAAGCAAAGTTTTAGAGTGGCAGGGGCGCAGGATAAAAAAATAAATTTGGATTTTGATACTGAGTTAGTGAATAATTTTTGGAATAAATATAAATTAGCGGGAATAAAATTTTTAAGCTTGCCAAAAGATTCTGGAGAGATAGTTAAAAAAAGTGTTATAACAAAATGGCTCCACACAGGAGCATGGAGCCAACAAAATCCTGCGCATCAAATCTCACAAAATTTATTAGATGGCTCAAGTCAGGTTTCAAGAATTGTAAAAGTTTGCGCAAATAAAATTTTTAAAGCAAGTAATCAATTTGCAAATATTGTTGTAAAAAATATTTTTAATCCATTAGCTAATTCTGGGGAATCAATTGGGAATGAAATGTTAAAAGTTGCTCAGAATTTTGGCGAGACAATTTTTAACACATTAATGCCATGGACAAAATATTATTCAGACACTCAAGACGCAATAATGAAATTAGCTAAAAGAAAATCTGGCTTAACAACTTTAGTTTATCAAGGAGATTATATTGTCCAGCAAACTCCAGGCCAACCCGTTGATTCAACTGGGAAAGATGTGATTGTTATAAAAGGACAGAAAGGTCAGTCTGGTGAAAAAGGTGATGTTGGAGAAAAAGGAGAGCGCGGGGAACAAGGACTGCAGGGTTTGGCAGGGCAAAGTGGTGATACTTTTGTTTCTAATATTTATAATGTTGGCTCGCCTGGCACTACTGCTAAACAAGGAGCTGGAACTGTTTTTGACGCAAAATATTTGGGCGCTGGGGAATTATCAGTTAGCGCTGGCACAAGTTTAAATACTTTAACAGTTGGTGGCGCGGCTAGTTTTGAAAGTTCAGTAAGTATTGCTGGTGGCTTGGCTGCTAGTGGCGGTTTATCAACTTCAAATATTTCTGGTTCAGGTTATTTATCAATTGGCACTGGAACTTCTGATTGGGCATTAGAAGTAGGTGATGGATATTTTTCAGATGATTTAGAAGTTGATGGTTCATTGCGAGTTGATTCTGCGACAACAACCGGCGTGGCATTATTGGTGACTAGTTCTACTGCAATACCTCAGATAACCGCGCGTTACGATACTGACCACCAGTGGCAATCTTCAGTTGACAATAAAGGAAATCTTGTTTGGAATTTAACTTCAGCGACTAATACGCCTGAATTTACTTTTAGCGACCCAGTTAATATTTCAACTAGCATCCCTTTAGGGATTGATGTGTTTGACATTACTGCTTCAACAACACAAAGCATTATTGATATTAAAAGTTCTTCCACTGATTATTTGATTAAAGTTGACCAGATGGGCGATGGAGGAATTTTTGATTTTAAACAATCTGAATTAAGTGTTTTGTCATTATCCAACGCGGGAGTTTTAAATTTGCAGAACGCGTCATCAACGCAAAGCATTTTTTCTTTAACCGCGTCATCAAGCGCGCCTTTAGTTGTGTTTGACCAAAAAGGCGCTGGTGGTGCTCTGCAATTTGCTTCAAGCCCGCAAGCATCTTCAACTATTTCTCTTTTGCAATTAACAGCTAACCCAATGGCATTGGGTTCTGGAAACGGAACATTTATCGCCGCCAATCCAGCAAGTTTTTCTGGAAATTTTTTAGACTTTCAAGTAGCTGGAATAAGATATTTTTCACTTGCGTCTGACGGAGATATTTTTACTGCAGGTGGATTTTTAATGTCAGTTAATTCTACAACAGCGGTTTCAATTCAAGACACAACTGGCGTAACTCATTTTGTTATTGATACAACCCAGGGGCATTATGGTTTCGCGACTTCATCTCCAGCAGATGGTTTTGGTTTAACAATCGCTACTTCAACTTTGCAGTATGGCGATTATTATAATTTTGGAAATGCCACAACAACTGGCACAGGAGTATTTTCTGTTTCACTCGCAGTCGCCACAACCACTCATCCTTATGCGTTAAATGTTTCTGGCTCTGGATATTTTACAGATGGTTTAAGAATTGATGGTTATACCACAACAAGTGATTTGTATGTTCAAGGCAATAATACCACTACTCAATCCTTAGTGCTGGGTACAGGCGCAACTAATTTGATTGATTATGCTGATGGAGATTTATTAGTTTCAGATGACGCGGTTATTTCTGGTTCAGCCACTACTAGTGGAACATTTATTGTATCAACTGCTTTTGGAATAAACACAACTACTCTGCCATATACTTTTAATGTTTCTGGCACTTCATATTTTACAGACGGATTATTAATCGCTGGCTACACCACAACTTCTGATTTGTATGTTCAAGGAAGCGCAACTACTACTGGCACTCAAATTGTGA
>CAYNCE010000053.1:0-4459 GCA_964395855.1 uncultured Gammaproteobacteria bacterium
TTTGGCTTTTTGTAGGTTATTATTTGCTTCGTCTTTTAATTTTTGGGCTTGAAAATAATACAATTTTACTTTATCAACTATTTTTTTCTGAGTTGCCATAGGCGGTACTGGAATATCAAAATTTTCAATCGTGCCAATGGTAATATTGCCCTGTATGGCGCCAATTTTTTCTCTCTCGGTCAATAATTTATTTAGTTTATTATTCAGCCAAATAGAAACGAACTCTTTATTTATTTTATCATTCAAACAAAATTTAATCATAAATGAACCAAAGGCAAAACCGTCCGCTTCTTTTGGCACAACAGATACTATCCCGACTGTTCCGCTTCGGGATATAAGCAAGTCACCGGCATTAACAAAAGCATTGCCTAATTCTTTGCGAAAGTCTTCCGGCAGATAAACCACTTTTAACAGATCAAGATGATTTGGTTTGATATTTAAAATTCGCAAAAGCGGAATGCCCTCGTCCACATAAGCGTTAGAAGTGGACGCGCCATAATGAATTTTTGTGATAAAATTTTTTAGTTTTTGGGTTTTATATTTACTTTGCCTTATTATTTGCTCAATATTTTCCAAAAACGGTTGCCAGTATTCGGCGTCAATCCGATTATTCTCAACCTTATTGCTTATCACCTCAAAAATCATTTCCTTTTTAATCTCTGACATTTGAATGCCGAGCTCGTTTAAAACATAGTCATCAATGGACTCAAGCAATTTATTGGCTTCCGCTTCTTTTTCTTTTTTCTCCTGATACGCTTTTTGCATTATGGCGACGATTTTGTTTTGGGTTGATAGAGGTGGGAGGGGAATTTTAAGAGATTTAATTTCATCTAAATTTAAGTTTGCTTGGACGGAAGGTCTTGAAAGTCTGTCTGTCTGTATTTTGCCAATATCTGAATTTAAAATTATAGCCACGTATTGATAATTATAATCCTTTTTTAACACTATCTTGGCAAGCGCTTGATTTATATTCGCTTCACCTAAATTATTATCAACAGTCGCCACTAAACCAATGGTACCTGCCATCGATAACAAAATATCTTTGTTTTTAAGTTTTGTCCTTTTTAACATTCCATTGTGAATTTCTGGTTTAATATACAAAACATTGCACAAATCAATATGACCATCTTTCAAATTAGTAATACGAATAAAAGGAACTCCTTCCTCTTTATTAGTGTAGGCGTCTCCACCAGATAAAGGGGTGGCGCCACTACCAATATATTTTGAAATTTCACCAATTGTTTTGACATTTTTTGTTCTGTATAATTTTTTATCAAAACTCATAAAAATAGGTTGAAAAAAACGAGGATCGATTCTGCCTTCAATTTCATTACTCCAAATGGTGAAAATTTGGGGGCTAAGTTGTTGGATTTTGGTTTGAGTCATATTAAATAGAAAAATCTTTTAAAATTTTTTCGGTTTCATCGTAGCAAAATTTTTTTAAATCATTTAACACATTTTGATAATTATCTCTTAAATCTTCTATTTTATAACGGTGAAGAGAAAAATCTAATTGGCATAAAAATTCTAATAAAAAATTTTTTAACTTTTCTACTCTTTCATCATTTAGTGGAAAATTATTTTCAAGTAGTTTAGGATTAAAATGGACAGTGATATCACGATGGCAGATAACTCTACTCCTCCAATTATTCAAAATATCTATTTCTTCTTTAATTTTTTCAATTTCATCGTTAAAAAAATTTTTAAATCGCGGATCTTCAATAGTATCGCATATTCCGTATACGCTCATTCTAGATTTTTTCTCGTCAAATAATTTCCATAACAATAAAATATAAAAATTTTCCAATCCGACATGTGTTGTTGTATTAAAAACATTATAACTTTGGAACTTTTCAGCTCTCTTGTGGCGATAATCTTTTACGATCTCACGAATATAACCAATCTGAAAAACTTGAATAATTAAATTTTTATATTCACTCAGAATTTTATTTAAATCGTCTAAATCTTTTAAATTTTTTACTTTCTTCATATTATCTCCATTTTTACACCCCCTTGCCTGTCTGCCTCTGGCGGACAAATTACAAATGGACAGTTTATAAAATACTTCTAATTGCTTCTAAAAAATTAATTGATTTTACTACATATCTACTACATGATTTTTCTGCTAAGATAAGCGCTTTTAATGTTTTTTGTTCAAAACAGCATAAAATTTACTACATATCTTTTTGAAAACAAAATTTGACATGTGGACAACTATTTGCTAAAAATTATGGTATAATATAAGTAGCTGATATACCATGTGTATAAACAGCACTTAAATAGAGAATTCTATTTTTGAATATTATTTGGATCGGGGTGTCCTCGGTCGCTATAATTCCCGCTTTATGCTGAAACGATTAGCCTATTGCCAATCTATTCCTGGCTACGGTCAGGATCAGGTCTAAAGCGGATAAATATGTAAAGGTACCACCCTACTGATAAGAGCCCCTGGGCTCTTCCCGCTTCGGCGGGATAGGCAGGGTGGTCATTTTATTTTTATATTATTTATAGTCATAATAAGTATTAAATCCTCTTTGAAATAAATCAAATTCACTTTTTATAATATTCTTATTCTCTAATAATTGATAAGGTCTTGTTTCTTGCCGTTCCCATTTAATTGAAATTGCCCAACAACAATAATCCGCTATCTGGCAGTTTAAATCTGATTTTGCATTGTGAAAATATATTTCAAACGGTTTTTTGAATTGGTGTTTAAAATAAGTCTTTAAAGTTTTTAAAACAATTTTTTCTTTCTCTTTTGGGAATACTGAACCCAACACAACAACTATTTTATCTACCTGACCAGTTGTTTGATATCTTCTAAAAATGTATTGCAGAAGAATATAACAAGTTCTTTCATAAAGTTTTGCTCCAACCTGTCTGTTTATAATTCTTCCTTTCTTTTTATAACTCTCGCAATATAGGGACGGGTTTGCTTTATTTTTTTGAGCTATAACTGAATCTATTTCTAAATATGCGCCTGTTTTTTCAATAAATTCAAAAATTTTATCTCTAATAAATTGAGCGTCTTCGGTGGCATGAAAAAATTCTTGATTATGCCCATCCTTTAAGAGTTTGTATTTAAAATCTAAAATTTCCTCTTTGTACAAGCAAGGTTTAAATGTTGCCGTTGATGATAAAACAAAATATTTAGTACCGTTTGGACTAAAATCAAAATTTCCACTTTCATCAATGAACAAATACAATGTTTTTTCGTCAGACAAGTTATTCATATTTTACTTTTAAACTTTTTAAATTCCTCGCAGATTTTGTCAAGATCATTTTTCGTGTCTTTCCGTCCTGTGGCGTCGTAGCCAATATGTTCGGCGATTGCCATAAAGATTGGATAACGACTGAGTTTTTCTTTGTCTGATTTTTTACGAACAAAAACCAAAGAGGACTTAACACCAGCGCCAAAATGGGAAAAAGCAAATTGTGGCAAACTAACTACTGCTAAAATCTGTGTCTTTTCCATTAAATAATTGCGAACATATTGAAGCGAGGAATTGGTTAAAATTCCATCTGGCAAAACTATAGCCATTTGACCAGTTTCTGGTTTTAAAAAATCAATACATCGCTCAATAAATAAAATTTCAGTTTTTTGGTTTAGCATGTTTTTTTCTTTTCCTTCTTTATTTTTCTTTTTTCCTAATTCAAATTTTTCTAAATATGGATGTTCACTGGCTTTTACATTAGCGCCAAACGGCGGATTGGTAACAATAATGTCAAATCTGTTTTTAGCAAAGCCATGGTTTTTGTTATTCATATTGTCTATACTATCCAATGCATCAAAACCAATAACATTAGTATGTCCATCATCATGAATAATCATATTCATTTTGGCTACTCGGGCGATTGAATCATTTATTTCAATTCCAAAAAGATTATTTTGAGCAAAGTCGTGCCAATAACCATATTTTTCCGCTTCATCGTTTTTAAAATATTCATTTGCATCATTTCTGACTTTATCCAAAGCATGCAAGAGAAAACCACCAGAACCGCAAGCTGGGTCCAAAACCAAATCATCATTTTTAATATCCATTACCTGAATAGCAAAGCTCACAATTTCCCTAGGAGTAAAGTACTGACCACTCTTACCTTTGAAAAAATCTTCCATAAATTGCTCAAATGCCACACCCTTAGTATCTAAATCTGTTTTGTTTAGCGATAATCCTTGCAAGTGTTCAACTACAGTGTAAAGCTCTTCAGGATCAATTTTTAAACTTTCTTTGAATACCTCAGGGTCTTTTTTCTTAGCTTCTTGATAAATCCCGTCAATTCGTTTAAATACATTTTCAGCTGGTTCGTGAGTTTTGATTTGAAAATCATAATACTCACCATCTTTTCTGCCTTTCTTTTCATCGCGAATTTTAACAAAGATAATTTTACAAAGTTCATCAAACGCTATAATTGGTTTTCTTTTCCCGCCGTCCCATAAAGTATTATGCGCTTTTCCTAA
>CAYNCE010000054.1:0-4441 GCA_964395855.1 uncultured Gammaproteobacteria bacterium
TGAAGACCAAAGACTGGGGTTAAATTCCAAGTCAATTTCAAGCTCGGCATGGCTTTCCATTTAATGTGGCTGTATTTTATAGCCACTAATCCGTTGCCAACTTCAAATCGGTAGAAATCTTCTTTAGCATCCAGCCGTTTTTCAATTTGACTGAATTTTTCATCGTGCTTATCTAATCTCAGGTCATGTTCCGTGTCCGCTTTTGTGCGGATTTGAGCTTCTTTCTCTTGTTTCATAGCCAGAATTTTTTGTAGATCCGGTTCAAGAGAAACCATGACATAACGTGAGCTTAAGCAAGTATCAATGCTCACATCTTTCATTTTGACCTCATCCAGACACATTGCACGACCAACCGCTGTTATGCGCTCAATTTTTAAACCACCATTTTTTGCATCATTGGTGGTTAAAAATTTATGATAATCTGTGCTTACCAAAAAAGTTGACACAAGATAATCATATTTTTTTAAAGTGTCAGCCAAGCATAACAGCATAGTCTTATCGTGTTTTGACACTTTAGCACTGCCTAATTCAAAAGTACATTTATAAGTGTGCTTTTTTAATTTTTGAGCAGAGCTATTTCCAACAAAAACTAAACTCATCATCAAAAAAATAATTAGTTTTTTCATTGTAATTTTCTCCTTATAATTTATTATTGTGAAATTTTTTGTTTTTATTTATTTTCTCACCACTACTCACAGAATGAGTAGCAGGTGAAGAAATAAAGTTGTGATTAATAATAACTTTTACCAGTTGAAAAAGTATTAAGCTCTGCTTCTGAAACAGTTATAATATCTTCCCAAGCATTTTTATAACGAATAAATGCTGATTCAGTCGCAATCCATCTTTTTTCATTATCCCAAACCCAATAAACTTTATTTGAATTTGGAGTTTTTAACATTGTGCCATCAGGATATTTTGACCAAGCGTAAAATTTTTCGTCCGCTGTTTCATACTGATTAACTTCTTCCCAAGACGCAGTAATAATTGGATGGCTTTGATAACGATCTAAAGATTGCATATCTGCAATGTGCATTTTTTGACTGCGAGTAATAACAAAAATTTTATTATCCAAAGCTTTAAGCAATTTGCCTTCTTTGTAATATTTTATATTATACCCAGCTATTTGTCCTGTCAAATCGCCTTTCTTTTCAAATAATGGCTGGTCATTATAAACCAAATAATTCTGATTAACATAATATGGAGTCATTGCCCATTGGTGAAGGATAAATTCATCAATTCTGCCGATGGAGAAAAATTTGCCATCTTCATTGTAATCATTTCCAATGCGGAAACTTGAACAGCCAGTCGCGTCGTCATAAGTGTTAGTATTAACGCGTTTACCATCAATAAATAATGTTACATTGCCGTTGAATTTTCCATCCCAAGTTAAAACAATAAAATGCCATTCATTAGTTCCCCAATTTTTGTTATCTAAAATATATTCAACAACTGGTAAATTTTCAGTGTCATTGCCACCAGCCCAGCCAATAATTCTTTTATCAAAATCATCATTGGAATTGCCCACCTCATAAGCTAAACCATATCGTTTATCATTAGTTTGCCAGATAGTTGAACTTTTATCAAATTTGTCAAAAGCTACCCAAGCAGTAACTGTGCCAAAACCAGAATTGAAAGTTTTGTCACAAGTATATTGCAAGTAACTTTTAGCAGAATTAACTTTTAAAGCATTGCCTACAAAACCAGTTTGATTAAAATCCAGCCCCCAATCATCTTTGATAAGACTGGGATTTAAACCATTAATATTTTTCCAATAATTATCAAAAAGCAATGCAAAATAATTTTGATAAATAGTCAATTGTGGTTTAGTCCCAGTGGTTTTAAAACTGCCAGTTTTTTTAACACTTTCATTATTTTTGTCTAAAGCAACAATAGTATAATGATAGGTTGTGTTAGGGTCTAGGACTTTTAAAGTCGCGGAATGGTTTTTTGTGACAGCGCTGGTTTCAATTAAAGTGCTGTGGTCATGGGCATCTAAACCATAATAGATTTGTGATTTGGCGGCTAAACGAGTTTCCCATTGTATTTTAGCGCCCTGATCGTACTCACGGATTGTGACATTATCAATAGTTTGATAATTGCCTGCTTCAGCTTGACTAACTGGACTAATAGGTAACAAAGTTGTTACAAAAGCCAGAGTCAAGATTAAGGTTGTTGTTTTTAGTTTAGTTTTGTTCATAAAATTTTAATTTATTTAATTTATAAAATATATTAGCTGAATTTAAAATTAATCCAATCATACAACCTAAAATTAAATTTAAAATAATATTAGGACGCACAGGATACCTAGAAGTTAAAGATTCATTTACAATTTTAATGCTTATATCTGAACTATTGCCATAATATTCATTAGCTTGGTTTGTCAAAACATAAGCAACTGCCTTACTAATTTTATTTGATTGGATTTTGCTTTTATCATATACATCAACGCGCAGGATGCTGCTTTCAGGCAAGAGCTGGGCATTAATTTTGTTTTGCCAAACTTGTCTTAACTCTTTTTCATCTTTAGGCAATGCGTTTGGCGCAATTCCAAAATTAGTTTGTAAAACTTGATTTAAAAATGATTTGGTTTTAATAACAGACGCTAAAGTTTGAGCTAATTTTTCTGAAGCGCGAGCAGACTGGTATGCGTCCATATTAGCGGATTGTTTGGAAATAATCAAGAGGTCAACTCTAGTTCTATATTCTAAAGGTCTAATTATTGATAAAACTAATGACAAAATTACCATCACTAGGGTGATGACAATAATAGTTTGCCAGTTATTTTTGATTATATTTAAGTAGTTCATATTTATAATTTCGCTAAAATTAGCCAAACCCCGATTATTTGGAATATGTTTTCCACTCCTGAGCGCGTGGGTATTTGTTAATTTAATATATTATCATATTATTAAAAACTTGTCAAGCAAAAAATGTAGGGACAGGTTTTAAACCTGTCCAAAAAAGGACAGGTCACAGACCTGTCCCTACAAAATTATATTATTTATAATTTATTCGCTAAAAACTTGCGCTTCAAAAGTCCAAAGTTCAACATCTGGATTTTTCCAGCAATTTGGCGACAGTCCTGCTTTTTGAGAACATAATTCAGATAAAAATTGGTCTTTAGTCCACCTAGTTTCTATGGCAACTTGGGGTAAAAATACTCCAGAATTAAAGCCAGATTTAATAATTACTCCGTGTTTGCCAAGTTTAATTTTATCTGCGATTGATTTTTGCGGCGCGCTTAAAACTGAAATTTCAATTTTAACTTTGTTAAGCTCATCAGGGGTAAGCAATGAAAAGCGTGTGTCATTAAAAGCCGCTGATAAAGCCATTTGTTGGATTGTTTGCGCAAGAGGAATTTTAAATGGTTCAATTAATCCAATGCACCCGCGCAGTTCCTCATCTTTGTGTAAAGTCACAAACACCCCTTGCTCTTTATTAAAGATTGGATAGTTTTTATAATCACCTTTAATAATTTTATTTGAGTCAAAATAATTTTCCAAAGTTTGGCGCGCAAGTTTTAATGCAATTTGTTGTTCTTGTTGATTTAACATATAGTCAAAATCTTTGGTCCTTTTTCTGTTACTAAAACTGTGTGTTCAAAGTGAGCGGTGAGTGAATTATCTCTGGTTTTAAAAGCGCCAGTTTTTTTGTCTTGTATAACTTCTGGCTTGCCCACAACAACCATTGGTTCAATGGCTAAAGTCATGCCTGTTTTTAAAATTGGACCAGTCCCCTTTTCCCCATAATTTGGAATCTGTGGAGGTTCATGCAATTTTTTTCCTACTCCGTGACCAACTAATTCATAAACCACATTAAATTTATTTTTTTCAACGATTTTTTGAATTTCATAAGAAATATCACCTAAATAAATTCCTGATTTTATTTTTTTAATAGCTAATTCTAAAGATTTTTTGGTTGTATCTAAAAGTTTTTTAGTTGCGCGAGGAATTTCCCCAACTGCTATAGTAGTTGCCATATCAGTGATTAACCCGTTTTTTATGGGATAACGCAAACCAATGTCAATGCTTAAAATGTCACCATCTTGCAGAATGCGATTTGGAATTGCTGGCGCGTGAACAACTTCTTCATTAATACAAGTGCAAATAGTAGTTGGAAAACCGCGATAATCTTTAAATGCTGACCAGCCGTTTATTTTTTTTATTTCTTTTTCCGCTAATTCATTTAATTCTTTTGTGCCAACGCCAACATCAACTTTTTTAACTAACAAATCTAAAATTTGCGCCAAGTGTTGTCCACACTGGCGCATTGTTTCAATTTCTTCTGGAGATTTTATGGGAATCATTTTTTTCAGCAGGACAGGCTAGAAAAAATATCCTCTTTAACCTTTTCAATACTTTGCTCGCCATTAATTTCAATTAATAATTTTTTATCGCGATAATATTCAACAACTTCTTCTGTTTCAGTGTGATAAATTTTT
>CAYNCE010000055.1:0-4409 GCA_964395855.1 uncultured Gammaproteobacteria bacterium
TTTTTGATAAGTTTTTTTCAGGGAAACAGCCATCGGGCTATTATGTCTTTTTAGTAAAATAAATTTTTTATGTGTGGAATAAATGGTTTTAATTCAAATCAGCCTGATTTAATAAATAAGATGAATCAAAGAATTAAGCATCGCGGCCCCGACCAAAAGGGTATTTATTGCGATGATAACTTTTCTTTGGGCCATGTTCGTTTATCTATTATTGATTTGTCAGAAAGAGGCAAGCAACCGATATTTAACGAAGACAAATCATTAGCTTTAGTTTTTAACGGCGAAATCTATAACTTTCAGGAACTAAGAGAAAAACTAATTAAAAAAGGACATCAATTTTTCAGCAAGTCAGATTCAGAAGTTATTTTGCATCTTTATGAAGATTATGGACCAGCTTGTTTGGAGAAACTTAATGGTATTTTTGCTTTTGCTCTTTTAAATATTAAAAAGAAAGAATTGTTTTTAGCTCGCGATAGAGTTGGCGTTAAACCGCTTTATTATTATTTTAATAATAATAAATTTGTTTTTTCTTCAGAAATTAAGGCCATTTTAGAACATCCAATCAAAAGAGAAATTGATTTAGACGCCCTCAGTCATTATTTTCGACTTCATTATACTCCTCACCCTTTAACTATTTTTAAAAATATTTACAAATTACCACCTGCTAATTATTTGTTTTTAAAAAATAACCAGATTAAAATTAAACAATATTGGCAGATAAGCGATTTTGAAGATATTAATTCAGAAAGAGAAATTATTGATCAAATTCAGTATTTAATGAAAGATTCAGTCAAAGGTCAATTGATTTCTGATAAACCAGTAGGAATTTTCTTAAGTGGCGGGATTGATTCTAATTCAATTTTGGGAGTAGCTAATGAATTGGGTCATAAACAAATTAAAACTTTTTCTGCTGGTTTTGATTTCAAAGAAGATCCTAATTACTGCAATTTTGATTTTAAGATGGCTAAAAAAATTAGTCAGGATTATCAAACTGATCATCAAGAATTTTTGATTAGTGGTCAAGATATACTAAACAACATAGAACAGGTGATTTATCATTTAGATGAGCCGATTTCTGATGCTACCCAAATTGTCACTTTCTTGTTAGCTAAGTTTGCTAAACAACAAGTTGATGTTGTGCTGGGAGGGGATGGCGGCGATGAACTTTTTGGCGGCTATACTCGATATTTTTATAGTCGTTATGCTAGCCAATGGCAAAAATTGCCTGAATTTTTAAGAAATAACCCGTTAAGTAATTCCTTATTAAATCATTTAGGGAAATATTTGAAAAAAGAAAGTCTCTCTAAAAAGTTAAATATTCCAGCTGGATCAGAAAGATATTTGATGTTTATGTCTCAAAAAGATAATATTTTAAAAGAAATTCTTAATCCAGATTATTTTAATAAGGATATAACTAAGAATTTTTATCAAGAAAAATATTTTCGCTCATTTAACAAAAAAGATTTTGAAAAACATTTTATGCTTACTGACATAGATACTTGGTTGGTTAATGACTCATTAGCGCGGACCGACAAAATGACCATGGCTTTCGGCTTAGAAGAAAGAGTGCCTATCTTAGACCATCGCTTAGTAGAATTATCAGCTAAAATTCCCACCCATTTTAAATTAAGAGGCGAAGGTAAATATATTTTTTAAAAAGCAATGAAACAATATTTACCAGAATATATTTTAAAAGAACCTAAACGAGGTTGGTTTTCTCCGGTGGCTAAATGGTTGAGAACTGATTTAAAAGATTTTGCTTATGATGTTTTATCAGAAGATTATTGTCCGGCGACAAATGATTATTTTAATTTTCCAGAGATCAAAACAATTTTAGACGATCATATTAGCAAAAAAAAATACAATCTACTTTGTATTTGGGTTTTAATTACTTTTCAAGTTTGGGCTAAACAGAACTTATCAAAATCATGAAACTTTTAATGATTACAAGAAAAGTGGATAAAGATGATGCCCAAGCTGGGTTTACTTATAGTTGGGTTAAGAAGCTCGGAGAAAAAGTTGACCAGTTAAAAGTTATTTGTCTTGAAAAAGGAAATCTTGAAGGATTGCCAAACAATGTTGAAGTTTTTTCCTTAGGAAAAGAAAAAGGCAAAAATCGTTTCAGGGAGTTTTGGAATTTTCAAAGAGGCGCTTTGAGATTTATTAGAGAAGTTGACGGAGTTTTTTGCCATCAAAATCCAGAATATACGATTTTAATCGCGCCTTACGCCAAGATATTTAGAAAAAAGATAACGACTTGGTATTCGCACAAGGCGATTAATTGGAAAGTCCGATTAATCAATATTTTGGCTGATAAAATTATTACTCCTACCCAAGAAGGGTTTGGGTTGAAATCAAAGAAGAAAAATGTGGTTGGGCATGGGATTGATACGGATTTATTTAGACCAAGCGCGAACAAAAAAGGTAGCGATGTTTTAAGAATTATTTCTATTGGTCGGATTTCTCCGATTAAGGATTACAAAACCCTAATTAAGGCAGTTGATATTTTAAGAAGCAATCAAAAATTTGCTTCAGCGATAAAAGTTTCTATTATTGGCAGTCCTGGCTTGCCAAGTCAGCAATCTTATTTTGACGAAATTAAACAGATTATCCACGATAAAAAGATGGAAGATATTTTTGAATTTAAGGGAGCGATACCCAATCAAGAATTGTATAAGTATTGCCAGGAATCTGATTTGTCGGTTAATCTTTGTCCGACCGGCTCGCCCGATAAAGCGGTTTTGGAATCAATGGCTTGCGGTTTGCCAGTTTTGGTTTGCAACAAAACATTCGCAAACGATTTTTCTCCTTATAATGATTTACTTATTTTTCAAGAGAAAGATCCAGAAGATTTAGCCAAAAAAATCTTTGGCTTGACTAAAAACGATAAAATAAGAGAGGTAGGCGCGTATTTAAGAGAGAAAGTTATTAAAAATCATAACTTGAATAATTTAATTAAGAAAATATTAAAATGTTTTTAAAAAATCTTATTAAAAACTGCGTGTATTTTTTTATCAATTTTCTGCCTTATCAAGAAGGCGCAGTTATTCTAATGTATCATTCAGTTGCCGATAATAATGTTTTTTTTACTGTTAAGCCTGAAATATTTGAAACACAGATGAAGTATTTAAAAAATAACAATTATAATGTTATTAAATTATCTGATTTGATTGATATTTTGAAATACAATAACGAAATACCTAAAAAAACAGTTGTTTTAACATTTGATGATGGCTATAATGATAATTATACAAACGCGTTTCCTATCCTAAAAAAATATAATTTTCCAGCAACCATTTTTTTGATTACGGGGTTAATTGGAAAAGAGATTAATAATTCTCAAAATATCACATTAAAGGCGCTTAATTGGGATGAGATACAAGAAATGCACAATTCCGGTTTGGTTGACTTTCAGCCGCACACGACTAATCACCGAGAATCAAATCAACAAGAAATTATTGATTCAAAAAAAGAAATAGAAAAAAAATTTGGTAAAAAATGCGAGTTTTTTGCTTATCCTCGCGGATTATATAATAAAGAAATTATAGATATTTTAAAGAATAATGGTTTTAAAGCAGCTCGGACGGTTGAAGGGGGGAAAGTGAATCAAGGAGATAATTTATTTAAATTAAAAAGCGTTTCTGTTAATTCAACAACTTCTTTTATCCAATTTAGAGCAAATTTATGAAAATTTTTGATTTTATTAAGCAGGTTTTTCAAGGCAAAAGCATAGCGCGGATTCTTTTTAATTGGCAGGTTAAAAAACATTGCCAAAATTTAGAGGGTTTTTGTTTTGATTTGGGAGCTGGGCAGAAGCCAAGTTATTATAAATATCTAGATTTTAAAAAAATTCAGATAGTTAGAGCGGATTATAATTTAGATAAATCGCCAGATTTAAAAATTGATTTAAATCAGTCACTGCCCTTAGATAATAATTCTGTAGATAATGTTTTTCTTTTCAATGTTATCTATATTATCAAAAATCCGAAAAAATTACTCAAAGAGGTTCATCGAGTTTTAAAAAAAGGAGGTCGTTTATTCATTAGTTCTCCTTTCATTTTCAACGAGGCCAGGGAGCCGAATGATTTTAGGCGACTGACTTCACAGGGGCTGGAAAGAGCGCTGGGAAAAAGCGGTTTTTTTGATTTTAAAATTATTCCTTATGGAGAAAGATTTTCCGCAACCGCGTATTTGCTGCATAATTTCTTTGTCTTTAATTTTGTTCGGTTGATTGTTTTTAGTAAAGTATTGCTATTTGATAAGTTAATTCCTAAAAAAATTAAAAAACTTCATCCTTGTCCGCTCGGTTATTTTATTATCGCTAAAAAATAATTATTAATGAATAAACACTATAATTTTTTCAAATATGATTATAAAGATAGGTGGACAAGTTATTGGCATCAAATAGA
>CAYNCE010000056.1:0-4266 GCA_964395855.1 uncultured Gammaproteobacteria bacterium
CAATTTTTAACAGAACAAGAAAGAGTCAAAGCAGGCAGGAAAAAATGAGATTCAAATAGTAGATTTAAAAATTATCTCCTGCACAATATCCTGTTGACCATGAGGCTTCTAGGTTATATCCTCCTGTAGGGCCATCTAGATCTAAAACTTCGCCAGCTATAAATAAATTATTTATAATTTTAGATTTCATTGTTTTAGGATTAATTTCTTTTAAATCAACTCCGCCTGCTGTGACTATTGCTTTATTAAACCCATCAATTTTTTTCACTTCTAACTTAAAATCTTTAAGTAAATGCAATAATCTATTTCTCTCTTCTTTTGTAATTGAATTTGTTTTCTTTTCGCCATCTATCTTAGACAATTTGATTATAACCAAAATCATTTTTTTGGGTAAAAGTAAATCCAAACTATTTTTAAACATTTTATTTTTCATTTTACTAAAATCATTCTGAATTCTTTTGTCAAGTATCTTAAATTCTAAAGCTGGTTTAAAATCAATTTTTAATATTACTTGTCCTTTATTTAATAGTTCATTAATTTTTTTACTCATATCTAGAATTATTGGTCCACTCATACCATTAGCTGTAAAGATTGCTTCTCCAAATCTTTCATCTTGTTTTTTGTTGTTTTGAAAAACTGAAATATTAACATTTTTTAAACTAAGACCTTCTAGGTCTTTTATATATTTTTCTTTTAAAATTATTGGTACAAGTGATGGAGTTGGTAAAATAATATTGTGCCCCATTTTTTTAAGCCATTTATATCCATCACCGCTTGCGCCAGTCGCTGGATATGATTTGCCGCCTGTGCAAATTGCATAATTTTTAGCAATTAATTCTTCTCCTGATTTTAAAATTATTTTTTGAATAATATTTTTCTTTACAACAATATCTTTTACTTCTGAGTTGGTTCTAATTTTAACTTTATTCTTTTTTAAATATTTAATTAAAGCATTTAAAATATCTGCTGATTTGTTACTTACAGGAAAAATCCTATTCCCTCTTTCTGTTTTTGTCTTTACTCCTAAATTTTCAAAAAAATCTACTATTTTTTGCGCATTAAATTGATATAATGCTGAATATAAAAACTTACCATTTTTTCCAAACTGTTGAATAATTTTTTTAATATCAGCTTCTGCATTAGCTATATTGCACCTGCCTTTACCAGTGATTAATAGCTTTACTCCAAGCTTTTCATTTTTTTCAAGTAATAAAACACGAGCGCTATTTTCAGCCGCCCTGCCAGCCAATATCATTCCTGCTGGACCACCGCCAATTACAATTAAATCTGTCATAATATATGGGCTAGATTTAACTTCTTCTTTCCAAACACCATCTTCATATCCAGTTTGGATGTTTTGTTGGTTTGTAGTATTGGGAACATAATTATTATTATTTCTTTTTCATTATAAACAAATATTTAAAACCTCTTAAATAAAAATTATAATCTCTTGCTCTTTGATGCCAAATTCCTGTATTTGATGTTTGGTTATGTCTTGTGAGACATACAATATCCATTGGTTCAAAATACTTTATCAATTTATGCCACAGAAAAAATCCTGTTGCGGTAAATTTCTTTTTTATCCATTGATCAGCGATTACCCAACTCATTACTTTCTGTGGTTTTAAAATTCTTGCTATTTCACTGGCTGTTTTTTCTAATTCATCATAGAATTGTTTTGTTTCACAGGAAATTTTGCCAATACACTTTTGGTCATCTGAATATCTTATATTATCTGAATAAGGCGAATCAATAAAAACAAAATCAACAGAATTATTTTGAAGTGGAATTTTACGCGAATCATTTTTGATTATATCTGGTCTAATAGTATTTAGATCATAACCAATTACTTTTCTATTTAATTCTTTGGCAACATCTATTGTTGTTCCACTACCACACATTGGATCAACTACCAAATCGCCCTCTTTTGTGTATCTTTGCAATAAATTCCAAATTACCATCGCAGGAGTAACACCGCTATATTTGTTGTCCCCATGAAGCATATCCCCATAATTCTGCTTTGGAAAATCCCAGAGTGTGGTTGATTCTATTTGCATTTATTTTTCATATCTTAAAAATCATTTTAACAAAAGTTTTTTTAAATCATCAATAAATTTATCAAACATTTTTACTTTTCTGCTTTCATCAATATCTGTTTCACTTAAAACATAACTACCGTCAGTATCAACTTCAACAATCGCGCGACCTTTTTTAGCTGGTTTTTTAATTGTCAACGTTCCGTCCTCATCAGGAGTAACAAAATAAACCTTAATATGTTTTGTTGCTTCATCAGAAGCAAGTTTTATTTTCCAATAACCCGTTTGCGCGATTCTTTCCCGCAAAGTTACTTTGCTTGATAAAACAGCAACAACCTTGCTAGTTTTGGGATTGTAAATAATAATATCAACATCCGGCAAGTGCGAGCCAAATTCACCATAATCAACCAAAAGATTCCTTTTGACCAAACTTAATTCCTTTGATAAATTAGATCCGTTTGTTCTTTCCTAAGTGTTGCCATTTACAACTATTAATCCCAACTCCTGAACTTCATCATTAATAATATATTCAATTAACTTCTCTAGATTTTTGCCTTTAAAAGCTCGCCAAGACTGCTCATGATCATTGCCTGTAAAATCTTTTTTGTGTTGCCCTTTGGCTTCTTTTAAAACATTAGAAATATGGCGATAAGCTTGATCGCCATATTTTTGTTTTTTGGTTTCGTAAATTTTGATTAAATCTTGTATTGTCATATTTTTCTCATTATTAAAATATACTCTGTGGGATAAGCATATTTTTTATTTTTAGTTGTTAATTGTGCGAATTTACCAGTTTTTTCATCCCGCATAGACGGTAAATTTTTAGAAGGTATTTCTCTTTTAATAATATCGTCTATCCTAAATCCTAAATTTTGCATTTGTTCAATAAAAACTTCTGCATTTAAAATTTCCACTTTTTTTAAACTTGTATTGCCAATTACAATGCAAGCCCTTCCATTTTTTTTCAAAATTCGTTTCATTTCAACAAAACACTGATTCATTTCAGTAAAATAAACCGCCACCTCTCTGGCTAATTTTTTACTCATTTTCTCTAAATCAATATTAATTTTTTCTGCTAACTCACTATTAAGTTTAATTTTTTTATCTATGCCATTATGTGATGTTCCAATAAATTTTTTTCTAAAATTACTTAAATCTTTTGTATATTCAAACCATAACGCTGTCAATTGATGCAGATCCGCATATTCGTAAGAAGTTACATATGGAGGCGAAGTTACAATTAAATCAACTGTATTATTTTTAACTGGAATTTTTCTAGCATCTGCGCAAACAATTTGAGCAGGAACTTCTAAATAACTTTTTTCTTTAAGTAAATTATAAAATTGAAAATTACCTCTTAACATCATTTTTATTTGTTTATAAAAAGTATTAAACGGATCATATACTTTCTTTTTTAAATCTCTGGTTGGTTTATTGCTTTTTTGCAACCAAATAGAACAGGTTTTTAAAATATTTGAAAAAGCGCAATAGAAAAAATTTTTAATATCCTCATCTTTAATTTTGCTTATTTCTAAAAATATAAAAGACAATTTTTGTTTTTGTTCCGGCTTAAACCAATAATCAATTCTCTCGTGAACAGGCATTTTTACTTTTTTTTGATTATACAAATTCAATTTATATTTTAAATCAATAAAGACCTCTTCTAATTTTAAAGGTTGAATTGGAGTTATTTTTGCTTTGGCGATTAATACTGCCACTGGATTAATATCAACAGCAATTGATGACCGACCTGAAACTTTAGATTCTGTTGCTGTTGTGCCACATCCACCAAACGGATCAACTACTAAATCACCTTCTTTTGTATATTTCTCAACTAACCGTGAAACAATTTGCGGAATAAATTTTGCGGGATAACGATGATAACCATGGGTGATATACGCAGTATCTTTTCTTGTTTTATCAGCAAAAGACCAGGACTTATCAATTTTAATCTTACTAAATAATTTAATTAATTTATTTTGGATATTGTTAGGCATGGTTTTATATTTTTGTCTACAGACAATAAATGACATTTATAGTCTAATAATACCTCGCGGAATTGTTTCGGTCAACACAAAAAAACAACCTTTCCATGAAATATTTCCAAAAACAAAAAACACCTTTAAAAAAACTAAAAGTGTCTTTAGCTATGGCGAGCAAAGAACCTCAATTACAATTAAATCTCAATAAATCTAACTCCTAAAATTAATAATATACCAATGAGAAAAAC
>CAYNCE010000057.1:0-4021 GCA_964395855.1 uncultured Gammaproteobacteria bacterium
TTCTTTTCATGAAGCTTAAGTTTAAATGCCCCGAATTTTAACGCTCCCCTTTCAAAAATCATATCAGCGGTTTTGATTAACATTTTGTTCATCAGCAATACCTCCTCCTTAAATTTCAGCCCCAACCAAAAAATGATTGGGGCTGGGTTGTGTGATTATTAAAAAGGATAAATTATTCCTGCGTCAATGACATTTTGGGCGTAATAAGCTTCTTCTTCTTGCTCCCGATGTCTGGCAACTGCCGCGATTAAATCTGTTTCCAGATTCTCCACTTTTCCGCTTCCTCCATACTTTTCAATCCAAGGGAAAAGCGTACCGCGAGAAGATGAAAAGATTGCCCCAAGTCCGTTCCACTTGCCCTTACAAATAAGTTCCAGCATAATGAGAAAAAATTTCCCACCTTGCGCGCCAAAACCAGGAACGAGCAAAGTAGTGCCAGGAAATGCTCTTCGAATACTACCATCACACAGATGAGTTGACCCGACAACAAGACCGATAGTTGAAAGGCCATCAAATTCAAGATCAAACTCTTGGCTCCATTTATAGGAATCTTCAACATGACTCATCTGAAGAGTTAATCCTCTCTCGGGAATATAAAGCTCTTGATAATCAGAAGCCGAAGGATTAGAGGATTTACTTACCCCAATAATCCCTTTTCCCTGTCTCATGAGTTTTAATCCGCTCGCTGGCTTACCCTTGTCAAGAAGAACCATAACATCACTGCCCATCCATGGTGTCACATTAATAATGTCAAAATCATAGGGTGAAAAATCGGCACTGGTAGGAGATTAGGGTGCTAATTCGAATAATTTTTGTAAAGAAACTTAACCCAGTTATGAATTTTAGGAAGTTTGCAGCCGGCTAACTCAAGAGGAGATTTATTTCTCCTGTCCTTGAATTGTGATTCCCTTAAATAATGAAATCTCCAATCTGTCATTATCAACTTAATCCACTTGTTAATGTTTACCGGCTTTTTAAACCCTTTCATTAATTTAGTTCGTCTCTTTACAATATAATTAAATCCTTCCAGCACATTATTATACGGACTCATTTCAGGATTATCAAAATGAGTCAGCAGTAAATCAAAGTTACGCTTAAGAACACCAATCAACTCTTTTAGTTTTTTATGCTTTTGATGTTCTTGAGCGTACCTTTGCAATTTTTCTAAACTGTCAATGGCATCCTGTTTTGTATTGGCAAACAATACTTGCTCTGTTAATTTTTTGATTTCTCTGTCAACATCATTCTTGATTCTGACAAACGGAATTACTTGCCCTGCCCTGCAATATTTATGAAATACGCATAACTGAATAGGTATTTTGGGGAATAAATCTTTGATGGCTTTAAGCAATCCGGGATCGCCATCGCAATGAAATCCTTTAATATTAGACCCTATTTCAGAATAGGCATCTACTAACAATTGGTTATATGCTTCTCGGGTTTCTTTTCTTGATATTCTCCAGTTAACAATATCCAATGTTTTAACATCAAATAGAATTAACAGGACAATGTCTTTGCCTCGGTATTTAAGCCATGTTCCGTCTATCGCATAAAATCCAGAACGAGCAGGATTGAGCCATGCGGTTATCTGAAAATGATTTGGTATCTGTTCAGTATATTCCTCAATGTGATGAATCAAGGTGTCTTTCGAAAAAACATCTGTATTATACCAACTGCGAAAAATATCGGACACGCTATTAAGCGACAACGATCTGAGATACATAAATATGGCTTGAGCTATTACCGATCTAGTGAACATACCGATGAGGTCAAAATTATGCCATTTATATCTACAGGAATTACATTTATAAATCTGAACTTTTCTTTTCTGCCAACCAAGTTTAGTGAAAATTTTAAGGTGCTTGAAACCAAATTTACAAACATCTGGTAAGTAACATTTGGGACAGAATTTTTTTTAGACATAATATATGAATTAAGAATAAATAGGTAAGGCAAGTAGCTTCACCAAATATACTCTAATTCTAATTAATTATTAGTCTAAAATCAAATATTCTACCACCCTAATCTCCTACCAGTGCCGAAAAATCAATACCCCAATCTTCTTTTAAATTGCCGAGCAGACCTAGAAAATATGCCGCTTGAGTAGTGAAAATATCTCCACGCTTACAATCAAGAAGGCAAATAATACGAATATTGTTCTTTTTTTCCAGCTCTTTAATATAATTTCTTATTCTCATGAGTAAAAAATTACCGGCTGGGCCAAACTGCTCATAAAAAGCAGATTGTGGCTTAAAAACCCTGACATTACATTTCTCAACCAAAATTTTAACTACTTCGCAGATATATGATTCAACCGCAGCCAACATATAGGAATATCTATGATAATCAATAAATTCCTTTATGCCTGAGAGTGTGGCTAATCTTTCATAAAAGGAGACTCTCTCTGTGTGTGTATCGCCTTTTTTATCAATAATTACCGAGCCATAAACTTCCATATTATTCTCATATCCTCCAAACGGATGCGGATCTAATCCTGCGCAATACAATGTGCCTTGCGCTAACTGCGCCTCTGCCAACTGAATGAAATTGTGCTTTTTCATCTTTGATGTACTCCTTTCCTGCCTTTATATTTACATTAAAAATTCTAACAACTAATCCTGAACAGCGCGGCAGCGCTTGCAAATACTTTCTTTTTTCCCTTTTTTCTTGAAACTAGTTCTTGTTCTCAAACAATCAGTGGATCCTGGTTTTTTATTGCAGTCTTTCGGCTGGCCTTTGTGCTTTGTTCTCATAGCTACCTCCTCACATTTTTTTATTGTCGTTTATAATTATTCTTATTTCAAAGGACAAGATTAATAAAAAACCCAAGAATTTACCTTAACTAAGGCATCCTTGAGCTTTATGAAATATTATAATAAATTTATAAATAAATCAAGCTTAACTTTAATTTTTAGCTAACATTAAACAATATTTTATCTAACAGGCATTAGCTCCATTCCCTCTTTATTTATTATTACTTTCTGCCTTAAACATTGATAGCCGGCATCATGCGGCCAGTTTTCTTTGTAAAAATTATTATACGCGTCATTTTCTTCGCCTTTGCTGGAAGTCCTGAAATCAGCGCACAGCTCGTAAGAATTGTTTTCGCCCGGCTTGTATCCAAACTTTTTCCCGGTTGCCGCGTCAGCCAAGTCTTCATTGGTTAAATAAGGAAACTCCTCCGCCAATAATTCCAAACTGCCGGGCAATTTTTTGTTTTCCTGATAATAAGTATTTACGGCATTGTCAATTTGGTTGAATTTATCCAGAACCATATTGTCTAATTTTCTATTTCTGGTTTCCTGCGGCGATTCTACGAAAAACAAGCTGGCGGCAAAGACAACGATAACTGCTATCAAAGAAGCGTAAAAATATATTGATATGATTTTATTTCTTTCACCGACAGCCGCGTCCCTTTTTATGTCATAAAAATAAAAAGTAAAAATCGCCGCGGCAATAACTATAGCCGTGATTGATTTTAAAATAAATTTGCCTGTTAGCTCCCCGTCCAGAAAACTGTTGATAGTGGCGATCAGCCAGCCGATCATCACGATTGAAGACACAAGCAGAATAAAATAAGTAAGCCACTTGCGGACTCCGGAATCCTTGTCCAGTTCGCCTGAAAACAAACTTTTGTAAATACGGCTCATTGCAACATAAAAAATAGGAGCGGAAATTATCAGCGCTGAAATAGCGAATTTCAGCTGATCCGGAGAATAGCTGCCGCGGAACTGCTCCAAAACATCAACTATGTTTTTATTAATAATCTGAAAAATAATCATGCCTGCGGCAAGCGACATAAAAACCAAAGATGCCAGAGACAGCATGTAGAAAAAAGCGAATTTCGCGGAATTATTAGCCGAATTGTTTTGTGTGTTTTCCATAAATTTTTTACTTAGTTAATTATTATTTAAATTGCTATATCGCTCCTCTATGAACTTTTCCACTGAATCATCGCCTGGAAAATCAAACATAGAACATTCATGTTGAATTCCGCTAAACGCTAAAATATGATATAGCT
>CAYNCE010000058.1:0-1520 GCA_964395855.1 uncultured Gammaproteobacteria bacterium
ATCAAATAAATCAAAAAAACTATAAAAATACCGGCTTGGTGCTTAGCGCAGTGATTTTTATAGTTTTTTTGATTTATTTGATAAATTCATACTTTAAAAAAGATTGGCGTTCGGTTGGAAAAGACTTTTTGTTTTTTTGTTTTTGGTTTGTCTTTTTTATCAGCCCTTGGCTGGTTTTTAAAGAATTTTTTGCCATTGTTTATCTTGGTTATCCGGCTATTGCCTGGTTTCACCCTGAAGTTATACCAGCGGTTTTTCAGCAAATATTTTTTCTCCGCTCTTTTCATTTTTGGCCAGGTATCTTTATCCTTATCTTACTTTTTTCTTGGCGCCAACTTTTCCCTGGTTTATCTTATTCGCATGGGCGTATTCGCATATCCAGAGCCAGAGGCGAGGATTACGCTATTCGCATGCTATTTTTAATTATGTTGGGCGTCATAGCCGCTTATTTCAGCCTTTATCTTTTTACCACTCATTATGAATATGTGATTGACGGCACAAGCGTCGGCCGCAATTTTTTAACCCTGATGCCAATATCCGTTCTTTTAGCCGGCCTTTTACTCAAAGACATTTTTGGAAACCGGGTCCCCAAAGAGACTCAGTCTCCAAAAGTCCGTTCCCGAAGTTCCATTTGAATGTCAGACCTTCAAGTTTGGGAACGTTTTATTTCCCGGTTTGCTCATTTCTTTGTTTTTAAGGCTGATGAGCCAGCCATATAAATTTTATATATGCTTCTCGACGACTTTATTAGATTTCTAAGAATAAAGAAAGTAAAAAAATATATTCCCAAAAATATTGTTCTTTGTGATTTGGGGTGCGGCCCGTCAGCTTATTTGCTTAATTTGCTTAAAACAAAAATTGAAAAAGGCGTGGGAATTGATAAGAAAATTAAACAAACATTTAAAGAAAATTTAAAGTTAATTAATTTTAATATTCAAAAACAAATTCCCTTGCCTGATAAAAGCGTTGATTGTCTGACCATGCTCGCGGTTTTAGAGCACTTAGATTACCCAGAGCAAGTATTAAAGGAGTGTTGGCGGATTTTAAAAAATAAAGGTTATTTAATCATCACTGTTCCCTCTCCAATTGCTGACCCGATTTTAAATTTTTTAGCTTATAAATTGAAACTGATTGAAAAAGAAGAGCTTGATGATCATAAACATTATTTTTATGTTAAAAAATTAAAAAAAATTTTAAACGAAGCTGGTTTTCAGATTTTAAAAATTAAAAAATTTGAACTCGGTTTTAATATTTTTATTTTAGCCATAAAACAATAATTCGTATTTCTAACGGGGCTTCGCTTTTTCCAAATTTTTAGTTATAATTATTAGAGGCAAGATTCTATTGCAACATTATGTCAAAATAAATTTGACAATGGGAAATCGGGAGTTTAATTTTTAATAAAAATAATTTTAACATTTTTGTTTTGTCATTTTCCATTTTGATATTTACATTTTACATTTTAATATGATTTACACATTTTGTTTAATTGTCTTTATTATCGGTTTGGCTTTTGGCAG
>CAYNCE010000058.1:1620-4013 GCA_964395855.1 uncultured Gammaproteobacteria bacterium
ACCCTAATAGAATTAATGGTTGTTATTGCTATTAGCGCAATAGTGGCCACCATGGTTTTTTCAAATATGCGTTCAGGCGGACGTTCAGGCGATGTTAATGCCAGCACAGAGAAATTAGCTGGAGTGATTAAACAAGCTCAAATGATGTCTCTAAGCGGAAAGTTAATCAATGAAAGTCGGCCAGCAGGCGGTTATGGAATTTATTTTGATACTTCCACCAGTCCTGATTCTTATATTCTTTTTGCTGATATTTTTCCAGTTGCTGAAGTTAATTATGAATATGATTCTGGCAATGACACAATTATTCAAACAATTAATTTGGGGGAACAAATAGGAATAATCCCATCGCAGACTTCTATAATTTTTACTCCGCCAAAAGGGATAATTTATGTTAGTGCTGGAGCAGGAGCCAGTCTTTTAACTGGTAGCGACACAGTTCTTATTTTAATTCAACACCTTGACACTAATTTTTACGCTTATGTGCGAGTCAATAGTCAAGGAGAAATTGATGTGCGCAAAACAGAGTAGGGTCATTTTAACAATTAAACAACTAAACAAAAATTTTTGTTAAATTGTTAGAGCGAAGCGTTTGTTAAATTGTTAAATTGAGTATGGTTAAAATGTTAAATTGTTTTTTTGTTAAATTGAATAAGGCCCAATCTCTGATTGAGACTATCGTCGCTATTGGCATTATTGTTGTTGCCATTGTGGCTATTTTATCTGTTGGATTAATTTCTCTAGTTTTGGGAGGACAATCATCAGAGAGGGTCCAGGCCGCTAATTTTGCCAGAGAAGGAATTGAAGTTGTTAACGCGATTGTTAGTAGTAATCGTTTAGACCCAGCTCAATCTTGGCCTTATGGTATAACTACTGATGATATTTATGTTATTGATTATAATGACACAACTCTAGGTACGCCAGCTACATTTGAAATTGATGCAGAAGAAACAATAGATAATTGCACTAATTGTAATCTTTGTCGGCAACTTAGTGATTTATATACTCATCTAAACTGTTCTTCATATCAAGTTTTTAGAAGAATGGTTACTATTTCACCTGGAGATAATTTAGGTGGTAATTGTGTAATCGTGGAACCTGCCTATTTTTGCGAAAAAAAAATAGTATCTACGATTTATTGGGTTGAAAGAGGGAGAGAGCATACACTTAGCTTAGAATCACACTTAACTGATTGGCGGTAGTGTCATTTTAACAATTAAACAACTAAACAACTTAACAAATGGAAAAACAAAGCAAGAATTTTTTTGATGAATTAAGAGGAAAAGCGGACTGTTATGTACATTTCATTTTCAAAATAGCTCGTGGATTTCCTAAAGAGGAGATTTATATAACCACTAATCAATTAAAAAGAGCCAGCCTTTCAATTATTTTAAATTTCATAGAGGGTTTCGCTCGTCAGAGAAAAGCGGTCAAGAAAAATTTTTGGGAGATTTCATACGGCTCGCTTAAGGAATCTAAATACTTACTTTATTTTAGTTTGACGGAGAAATATATTTCTAAAGAAGAATATAATAAAGGTTTTAAAATGGCTGATGAAATTGGGGCAATGCTCTGGCGGGCGATAAAATCGCTTAAATAATTTTTGTTAAAATGTTAAATTGTTACTTTGTTAAATTGAATAAGGGTTTTACCCTTATAGAATTAATGGTCTCATTAAGTATTTTAGTTGTGGCAATTTTAGCTGCTTTGGGTATTTATATTAATGTTATTGGGACGAGACAAAAAACTTTAGGTCAGCTTAATATTCAAGAAGATGGTCAATATTTAATGAGTTTAATTGTTAAAGATATTCGGGCGGGTATAGTTGATTATACTCATTATGGAGCAATAAGTTCTCCGGAGAATGAATTATTACTTTTGAATTTATCTGGGAATCAAATCCGTTATCGTATTAGCGCTGCCACTCCAATTGTAGATGGTGATTGTACAGTAAATCGTTGTACTTTAGAAAGATGTGAAAACAGTGATTGTAGTGTCGCTGGTAATTATCAAACAATCACAATGGTAAATATTAGCTTTGAACGTTTAGACTTTTATATCAATCCAACAAGTGACCCCTTTACAGCTGGTTCAACCACTTATCAACATCCAAGAGTAACAGTTCTTCTTAAATTAAGGTCTTTGAGGGAAAAACCAGGGGAAAAATTATTAGTTTTACAACAAACAGTGCCACAAAGATATACCTATCGTAAATAATTTTATGAGCTTAAAACAAATAAATAAACAAAAGAAAGCCATCTCTTTGGTACTCACTCTTCTTATTATCTCTTCCGTCCTTACTGGAACAATTTTAGTAGCTGATATTACTATTCGTCATGCCCAAATTATTCATGGAGCTGAAATTTCAGAAAAAGCCTATTTTGCCGCGGAAACAG
>CAYNCE010000059.1:0-2750 GCA_964395855.1 uncultured Gammaproteobacteria bacterium
TCAGATATGATTTTTAATTCAAAATTAGAATCAGAAGAAATTGAAAGAGAAAAAGGAACAATTATTGAAGAAATTAATATGTATGAAGACGCGCCAATGAAATATTCAGATATTTTACTTGAAGAAATTATTTTTAAAAACAATGTCTTAGCTAAATGTGAAGGCGGAACAAAAAAATCAGTTTGCGCAACAACACGAAAAAAAATGTTGGATTATAAAAATAAACATTATTTTTTAAAAAATATGGTAATTAGCGTGGCCGGTAATTTTAAAGAAAATAAAATAAAAAAATTAATTATTAAATATTTTGGTGAGAATAATAATAAAAATATATTAAAAACTAATTTTACTAAATTTCAATCAAAACAAACAAAATCACAAATTAAAATTAAATATAAAAAAACAGAACAAGTCCATCTAGCATTTGGTTTTTTAGGACCAAGTTATATTGATAAAGATTTTATTACAACTAATATCTTATCAGTTATTTTAGGCGGGTCAATGAGTTCCAGATTGTTTATCAACATTAGAGAAAGGCATGGTTTGTGTTATTATATTAGTTCTGGATTAAGCACTTATCAAGATACTGGAAATTTAATGATTCGCGCTGGTCTTGACAAAAATAGAATAAAAAAAGCAATTGAATTAATTTTAAATGAGCTTAGAAAAATAAAAAATAAAGGTATCACAAAAGAAGAATTAAATAAAGCAAAAGAATATATTAAAGGAAAAATGATTTTAAATTTAGAAGATTCTTCTTCTGTTGCAGAATGGTATGGCGGACAGCAACTTTTAATTGGAAAAACAAAAACTCCAGAACAAAAAATTCAAGAAATTATGAAAGTCACTAAAAAAGATGTTGACAGAGTAGCTAAAAAAATGTTTCAAACTAAAAATATTAATTTAGCATTAATAGGACCGTTTAAAGATAAGAATAAATTTTTAAAATTATTAAAAATATAACATAATTAATTAAAAAATTTATGTCCACACAAAATCTCTCAATTTCATACACTTCAATTTTCAGAGTGATAATTGTTCTGTTGGCTTTGTATTTTATTTATCTTACTCGTGAAGTATTTGTGATTTTATTTTTGTCAGTTATTTTAGCTGCGTCATTTGGCCCATGGGTGAATTGGCTGCAAAAACACAAGATTCCGCGCACTTTATCCATCCTGACTATTTATATTGTTTTGTTAGCAATCTTGGCTTTAATTATCATTGTAATGGTGCCGCCGATTGCTGAACAAATTGGTCAACTAGCTAAAAGTTTGCCAGTTTTTTATGAGCGTTTGGCTTTAGAATTTTCACCAAGCGGAGTTGATATTAACCAACAAAATGTTTTGTATGAAACCTTGCAAACAATGAGCAGTAATTTGGGGCAAACAACTAAAAGTGTTTTTTCAACTTTGACTGGAATTTTTGGCGGGCTGGTTTCTTTCTTTGCCATTTTAGTGATTGTTTTTTATATCACAGTTGAAGAAGATATTGTAAAAAGATTTTTCTTTATTTTTACCCCATTACACAAAAAAGAATATGTGAGTGATTTAATTGATGAGATAAAGAAAAAAATGGGAATGTGGCTGCGCGGTCAATTAGCTCTGTCTTTGATTGTGGGCATTTTGACTTATATTGGTTTAACAGTTTTGGGTGTTAAATATGCTTTAGTTCTGGCTTTGATCGCTGGGTTGTTTGAAATTGTGCCGTTTGTTGGGCCGTGGTTGTCAGCTGTGCCCGCTGTGTTGATTGGTTTTTCAGATTCATTAACCAAAGTAATTTTAATCCTTGCTTTATATTTTGTCATTCAACAAGTTGAAAATCATTTAATCGTTCCTAAAATAATGCAAAAAGCAGTTGGTTTGAATCCAATTATTGTGATTATTTCAATTTTGATCGGAGCTAAATTATTTGGTGTAATGGGCGCTTTAATCGCAGTTCCAATTGCGGCAGTAATTGATGTTTATTTAGGACAGGTTTTTCCTCATTATTCTAAAGGTAAATAGTTAGAGCGAGTTAATAAAATTTATGTTTTACATAGTTGCTACACCAATTGGAAATTTAGCTGATATTACTTTGCGCGCTTTAGAAGTTTTAAAAAGCGTGGATTATATTTTATGTGAGGATACCAGGGTGACAAGAAAATTATTAGATCGTTATGAGATTAAAAATAAAAAATTAGAAAGTTATCATCAACATTCAAATGATAAAAAAATTAAGCAATTAATTGAATTAATAAAGAAATATGATGTTGCTTTAGTCACAGACGCAGGAACACCAGGTATTTCTGACCCAGGTAATAAGCTGATCAGTGAATTAGTAAATACAGTCCCGAGCAACTCGGGATCAGAGATTAAAATAGTTCCAATCCCTGGCGCTTCAGCCATAACTACGGCATTATCAATTTCCGGATTACCAACAGATAACTTTTTATTTCTTGGTTTTGCACCACATAAAAAACACAGACAAAAATTTTTGCAACAAGTTTTAGATGAAAAAAGAACTGTTGTTTTTTATGAATCAAAATATAGGATTATTAAAACCCTAACATCCCTAAATACACTGATTCACACAGATGTGAACACTGATTCACACAGATGCGCTGGAAAAAGTTTTGTAGTTTGCCGCGAATTAACAAAAAAATTTGAAACAATTTACCGCGGGAATATTAATGAAGTTTTAGAGCAAATTAAAAATGATGTTGTGAAAGGGGAGTATGTGGTAATTTCAGGTATGTCATCCTGAGCGACTTT
>CAYNCE010000059.1:2850-3998 GCA_964395855.1 uncultured Gammaproteobacteria bacterium
ATTCATCTTCCCTCCATTTGATTTTATTGTGAATGTTGATTAAACTAAATTTATATTAATATATTATAAAAATTATGTCAAATAAATATTATATTACAACAACCTTGCCTTATGTTAATGCAGAGCCACATATTGGCTTTGCTTTGGAAATTGTGCAAGCAGACACAATTGCAAGATATCGTCGCCAACAAGGTGATGAAGTGTTTTTTAATACTGGCACAGATGAACATGGCTTAAAAATTTATCGCGCTGCAATAGAACAAAAAAAAGATCCTCAAGAGTATTGTGATGAATACGCTGCTAAATTTGATGATTTAAAAAAGGCATTAAATTTAAGTTATGATAATTTTATTCGCACCACAGACAAACATCATATAAAAGCAGCGCAGGAATTTTGGAAAAGATGTTTTGACAAAGGAGATATTTATAAAAAAAATTATAAAATAAAATATTGCGTGGGTTGTGAATTAGAAAAAACAGAATCAGAATTAAAAAATAATAAATGTCCAATCCATCCTAATTTAGATTTAGAAATAATTGAAGAAGAAAATTATTTTTTTAAATATTCAAATTATAAAGATAAATTATTAGAATTATATAAAAATAATTCTGATTTTGTAATACCTAATTTTAGATTAACAGAAATTAAAAAATTTACAGAAAGAGGTTTAGAAGATTTTAGCATCTCACGGCTAAAAGAAAAAATGCCTTGGGGCGTTCCGGTTCCTAATGATGACAAACATGTTATGTATGTTTGGTTTGATGCCTTAATAAATTATATTTCTTGTCTTGGTTGGCCAAATGATTTAGAAAAATTTAATCAATATTGGCCTGGTGTGCAGGTAGCTGGCAAAGATAATTTGCGCCAGCAATCTTCAATGTGGCAAGCAATGCTTTTGTCCGCTGGTTTAGAAACATCTAAACAAATTTTGATTCACGGATTTATAAATTCAGGTGGGCAAAAGATGAGCAAAAGTTTGGGTAATGTGATTGATCCATTTGAATTAGTGAAAAAATATGGCACGGATGCGCTGCGTTATTATTTATTAGCTGAAATTACACCTTTTGAAGATGGTAATTTTACAATTCAGAAATTTGAACAAAAATACAACGCAGATTTAGCTAATGGTCTGGGAAATCTTGTAGCG
>CAYNCE010000060.1:0-3959 GCA_964395855.1 uncultured Gammaproteobacteria bacterium
TTGCTTTGTATAAATTCTTGGCTGAGTGGTACATGTTCGCAACGTCAACAAAAATACCAGCGCGTTGATCTTTATATTTAGTCATATATTTTATTATTTAATTTTAAAATTCTAATAAAATCAGGTTCTTATTTCTTTTTAAGTTTTTTGATTATTCTTTCATAAGCCTTGGTATCATTGATTTGTAGATATTTTAAAAATTTTCTTCGCACACTAACCTTTTTTAATAAACCTCGACGAGAAGAATAATCATGGATATGAATTTTTAAGTGTTCATTTAAATCATTAATGTCTTTGGTTAATAAACTAATTTGAACTTGAGATGAACCAGTGTCCATGTCACTTTTTTTGTTCTCTTCTATTATTTTTTTCTTTACTGGTTTTTTAGATTTTTTTGTTTTTGCCATAATTAAATTACCTTATTTATTTATACAATAGAATTTTAATTTCAAGGTTCCTGAGCAAAGCGAAGGGTTCTTATAAATTAAAATTTTATATATCAATATTAAGTTATTTTTATAATAACATAAAACAAAATAAAAAGCAACTTATTTTATTAAATCCTTGACTAATTCTTTTTTTAAAATATTATAAAATTATGTTTAAAAAATTCATCATCTTATGGCTACCCGTTATAATCTGGGCTGGACTAATCTTTTACTTATCTTCTATTCCTGATTTAAAAACCAGCTTAGAAACATTTTGGGACACTATTTTAAGAAAAATTGCTCATATGGTAGAATATGGTATTTTTTTCCTGGTTTTAGCCAGAGCCATGAAAAAACCATTAATCTGGACTGTTATTTTTTCTATTCTTTACGCTGTTTCAGATGAATTTCACCAAAGTTTTATCCCTGGGAGAAACATGGCTTTATTAGATATTTGTTTTGATTCAACCGGTGTTTTAATTGGATATTTGATCTTTAAAAATTGTTTTAATGACTTCAAGTATCGCAAAACCAAAATTTAGCAACACTATTAGAGTCGCTAAATTCGTCAAAATTTTACAGACACCTTACAGGAGTCGTAAAACCTTGACACACCATGTTAAAATGGTATTATATCATCATGGTTCAAGATCTCAAAAATTTAATTATTGAATTTTTAGAACATTTAGAGATTGAAAAGGGCTCTAGCAAATTAACTATTCGTAACTATAGTTTTTATTTAAACCGATTTTTAAAGCAAACCCAGATTAACTCCCCTTCTCAGATTACTCTTGAAATAGTAAGAAAATATCGTCTTTGGCTTGCTCGGTTAAAAAATCCAAGAGGAGGGAATCTTTGTGCGGCTACGCAGAATTATCATTTAATTGGATTAAGAGTTTTTTTAAAATATCTAGCCAAAAGAGATATTAAAGCATTAGCTCCGGAAAAAATTGAATTGGCTAAAACCAGTGAAAGGCAAATCTCATTTTTAGAAGGCAGTGATTTGGAAAAATTCTTAGACGCGCCATTACAAACAAAACAAAAAGATATTATTAAATTAAGGGACAAGGCCATCTTAGAACTATTATTCTCCACTGGTTTACGTGTTTCTGAATTAGCTAGCTTGAAAAAGGAAGATGTTAATTTGGAAAAAAATGAATTTAGCGTAAAAGGAAAAGGTGGTCGTTGGCGAGTCGTTTTTCTTTCCAATCAAGCTCAATATCGATTAAAAAAATATTTAGAACTAAGAAAAGATATGGAATCTTGCTTATTTCTCCGTTATGACCGGGCTGCCCTGTACCAGAGCAAGCTCGATACAGGGCAAGCTAAAAAAGACTCTAAAAAGGCAAATCCAGGCTTAACTCCCCGTTCTATTCAAAGATTGGTTAAGAAATATGCCAAAGTTGCCGGCATTACTAAAAAAATCACCGTTCACAGCATCCGTCACTCGTATGCGACTGACCTTCTTTCAGGCGGTGCAGATATAAGGGCTGTTCAGGAAATGTTAGGACATAAAAACATTACTACGACTCAAATTTACACTCATGTCACTGATCAGCATTTAAGAGAAATTTATCAAGCATTTCATGGAAGAAGACGAAAAACGGGTAATAAAGGGCTTTCTTAAAAATTTCAAGTCGTAGACGTAGAAATTTTTATTAGAAAACCTTTACCCTGTTAAATAATTTCGCTTTTAGCGAAATTGCCGCAGAGCGGCATTTAACAGGGTGCTCAAATTTCTAATAAAATTTTTATCGCTGCGCTCTAAAATTTTAACAAATTTGGCATGTATTCACAAATTGATACTAATAAAAGAAAATCGTTTATCCTTATTCTTGTTTTTATTATCTTTGTTCTTTTTTTGGGCTTGATTGTTGGTCAAATCAGCAATGCTGGTTATGCCGGAGTTATTATTGCCGCCATTATTGCTTTGTTTATGAGTTTAAGTGGTTATTACTCTGGAGATAAAGTGGCTCTGTGGAGTGCTGGGGCCAAGGAAATAAAAAAAACAGATAATCCTTATGTCTATAATATGGTTGAAAATCTTTGCATTACTGCTGGCGTCCCCACTCCTAAAGTCTATATTATCAACGATGCTTCTCCTAATGCATTTGCTACTGGTCGAGACCCTAAACATGCTTCTATTGCTTTAACCACTGGCATTGTTGCTCAATTAGAAAATGAGGAATTAGAAGGCGTTATTGCTCATGAATTATCACACGTTAAAAATTATGATATTAGATTAATGACATTAGTTGTTGTTCTTGTCGGAATTGTTAGTCTTTTGGCTCACTGGTTTTTACGCTTTAGTTTTCTTGGCGGACGTAGCCGAGATAATAAACAAGGATCAGCTGGAACAATCCTTTTAATTGTTGGCTTGATTTTAATGATTCTCTCACCTATAATCGCACAACTGATTAAGCTAGCTATTTCCCGTAAAAGAGAATTTTTAGCTGACGCTTCAGCATCTCTTTTAACTCGCTATCCAGAAGGCTTGGCCAAGGCTTTAGAAAAAATATCACAAAACAGCCAGCCATTAAAAAAAGCTAATGGAGCTACGGCTCATTTATATATTGCAAATCCTTTTGGCAGCAAAAAAAATATCAATAGTAAACTTTTTTCTACTCATCCGCCGATTCAAGAGCGGATTAGCGCTTTAAGAAAAATGTAAATATTGAATCGCTCTTTACAAAAATCGAACAATATACTATATTTACTGTATATAATAATTTATTGTTTTTTTTTATGAAATTTAAAGAAAAGATTAAAGCTATTCAATTAAGAAAACAAGGAAAAAGTTATAGTGAAATACTTAAGAAAATTTCCGTATCCAAATCAACACTTAGCCTCTGGTTAAGGGATATTGAATTAACAAAAAAACAAAAAAAACTTTTGTTAAAGGGTCGACAAAAATCCAGATATGCAGGTGCTAAAGCAAGACAAAAACAACGGGTAGAAAAAACAAAAAAAATAATAGAACTGGCAAAAAAAGAAGCTAAAAAAAACTATAAAAACTCCCTATTCCTATCGGGGCTTATGCTATATTGGGCTGAAGGAGATAAATCTGATATTCAAGAAGAAGTAAAGTTTACTAACTCTGACCTCGTTATGATTAAACTGATGATAAAATGGTTTCAAAATATTTGTAAGGTTCCAAAAAACAAATTCCGAATTGCTTTACACATTCATACCCTTCACTGTAGAGCTAATATAGAACAATATTGGTCTAAAATAACTAAAATCCCTTTAACACAATTTCACAAAACTCAAATTAAACCAACCTCTTTAAAACATCGAAAAAACCCACTATATAATGGTACATGTGCTGTAATTATATATAATAAAAATTTATTTAGAAAAATAAAGGGTTGGAAAATAGGAATAATAGAAAAATTTAAAATATAAAATATAACCTTGTAGTTCCCTCCTGTGCTCAATTTGTACTTAGACTTTGGAAAAACAAACTTAAAACCGTTTCAATTCGTTTTAAATCTTAAATTTTAAATCTTAAATTACATGCCCCCATAGTTC
>CAYNCE010000061.1:0-3958 GCA_964395855.1 uncultured Gammaproteobacteria bacterium
ATGTATTTGTTTTTAGAATAGATAAGGTCCCTACCACTTTTAAATTGTTAAATGTTCTGTTTATTAGCAATGTTATTATTATAATACATTAAAAAAACTTGTCAAGCAAGTGCTCTTGACAAACTCCCCTAACTTTGCTAACCTAAAATCAATTCAAACTTTACCAATTAATCAAATCAAGGAGGTCAAAATGAAGTGGACAATATTTGCATTAATTATCCCAGCTTTTTTAAAAAATAAATCAGCCGTTCAATTATGAACGGCTTTTGCTTTATTTCAAATATCCATTCACAAAACTCTTTGAATCCATTGCTCTTTTTCCTTCAAGCTGAAGCTGAATTATTTCTAAAACACTATTATTCCCGCAAGTAATAAAAAGCTGTTTATTTTCTGTAAAAAATTCACCAGCTGGTTTATCTGATTTTTTATCTGTTAATTTTATTTCAATAAATTTTACTGTTGACTGTTTTCTGTTGACTGTTAACTGCGAATATATTCCCGGCCATTCACAAAAAGCTCTCCACATATTATAAATTTCATTTGCTGATTTATCCCAATCAATTTCCCCATCACTTTTTTTAATTATTTTACAAAAAGTTGCTTGACTGTGGTCTTGTTCAACTGGATAAATTTTTCCACTCACATAATCTGGAATAATTTTTAGTAAGAATTCAGCTGACAAGCGTGCTAAATCATTATATAATTCATTAAATATTTGGCTACTTGGTATTTGATACTTGATATTTGATACTATTTTCCCATGATCCATTTTCTCATCCATCTGTATTATTGTTACTCCAGTTTCTTTATCATTATTTAATAAAGCTGTTTGAATTGGAGATGCTCCACGATATTTAGGAAGCAAAGAAGGATGTATGTTGATTGATTTGTATTTTGGAATTTCTAAAATTTCCAAAGGAATAATTTTTCCATAACCTGCAACTACATTTAAATCTGGGTAGTTAGTGTCTCCCCTCCTTTTCAAGGAGGGGACTAAGGGGTGGTTAATAATTTTTTTCATTTCTTTAACAAAATCTTCATCTAACTTTTCTGGCTGTAAAACAAAAATATTATTTTTTTCAGCCAAGACTTTAACTAGAGAAGGAGTTAAAATATGTTTCCTGCCAACTGGCTTGTCTGGGGCTGTAACCACAGCTAAAATCTCAAGTTCATCAGCTTGAATTATTTTTTCTAAAATAATTTCTGCAAATTCTGGGGTTCCCCAAAAAATAATTTTTGTCCTAGTCATAAACATAATCTACCATTTTCTTATTTTAATTTCAAATTGTCAAGCCACAAAGTTTCTGTTAAAATAGAAGCATTATGAAAGACCCATTCATTACTCCAGATTCAACATTAAGCAATAACAATGGCTTTAGCTTGCCAGACAGCAATGACGCTAGCGATGGTTTTATGATTGATAAAAAATACACTAGAAGTTTAAGCAAAACCGTGCCAGAAAACAGATTGCGCATATTCTTCCTAACAGCTTTTGCTATTATTATTTTGCTTTCTTGCAGGATTTTTTATTTACAAATTTTTAAGGGCTCTGAATTTTATGCCATTGCTGAAGGCAATCGCATTAAAACAGAAATAGTGACTGCTCCGCGCGGAATTTTTTACGACCGCGCAGGCAAAAAATTAGCTGACAATCTGCCAAAATTTAATTTATTATTTGATAAACAAATCTGGCAAGAAAAAAAAGACGCTTCGGATTTTATTAATAAAACCATTTTACTAACTGGCTTGACTGAAGATGAAATTATAGCGCAAGCTGAAAAACAATCCCAAGAACTCGAGACTGATTTTATTGCTCTAACCATTAACTATTCAACTGCAATGATTGTTAAAAGCAATAATCTTAATTATCCTGAATTTAAAGTTCAATTAAGTTCACAAAGAAAATATTATGACCCAAATTTAAGCCATATTTTAGGTTATTTAGGTAAAATTAATCCTGAAGAATGGACAGATTTAAAAAAACAAAATTATATTTTAACTGATTTAGTAGGCAAAGACGGCTTGGAAAAAGAATATGAAAATACTTTGCGCGGTCAGCATGGCAAAATTGAATACGAGGTTAACGCGCAAGGCCAAATCATTAAAATTTTAAACTCACTCCCAACAATGGCTGGCAAAGATTTATATTTAAGTTTAGATTCTGAATTAATTGCAAAAATAACGCAGGTTTTAAATGATCAATTGCGTAAAATTGGATGCCGCAAAGCTGTGGCTGTGGCGCAAGACCCGCGCACTGGTGAAATTTTAGCTTTGGTTTCTTTACCGAGTTTTGATAATAATATTTTTAATGACCCGCAAAAATATTCAGTTCAATTAAATTCTATTTTGCAAGATGAAGACCAGCCATTATTTAACCGCGGAATTTCCGGCAAATACCCATCTGGCTCAACAATTAAACCAATGCTGGCAACAGCTGCTTTAGAAGAAAAAATCATTTCGCGCTGGACTTCAATTTTAAGCGTAGGTGGCATTAAAATAAATGTATGGTATTATCCTGATTGGAAGGTTGGGGGTCACGGCCCCACCACAGTTATTAAAGCTTTAGCTGAATCAGTTAATACTTTTTTTTACTATATTGGCGGCGGTTATCAAGATTTCAAAGGTTTAGGATTGGAAAAAATTATCAGCTACGCAAAACTTTTTGGTTTTGGCAAAAAACTAGGCATTGATTTGCCAAATGAAGCAAATGGTTTTCTGCCTAGCCGTGAATGGAAAAAAGAAATTAAAAATGAAGATTGGTATATTGGCGATACATATCATCTTTCAATTGGTCAAGGTGATTTGTTAGTTACACCTCTGCAGATTAATAATTTAACTTCCATCTTAGCTAATTCTGGTATTTTTTATAAACCACAATTAGTTAAAGGAAAATCTAAAATAGTTAGACAGGATTTTATAAACCCGGAAAATATTTCTATTGTGCGCCATGGATTGCGTAATGCTGTAACTAATGGTTCAGCTTTAGCTTTAAATGATTTACCATTTACCAGCGCGGGCAAAACTGGAACTGCGCAAGTAGGCGGGGACAAAAATCCTCACGCATGGTTTACGGTTTTCGCGCCTTATGAAAATCCAGAAATCGCGCTTACAATTTTAATTGAAAATGGCGGCGACGGAGATAAAGTCGCTGTGCCAGTAGCAAAAGAAATTTTAAAGTGGTATTTTAGAAATTGAGGTTGACAACTTTTTTAACATAATGTATCTTATAAACTATAAAAATATAAATTTATGCCAAATACAGACACAACATATATCACCAAAACCGGATTTGAAAAATTAAAACTAGAATTAAAGAATTTAATCAGTATCAAGCGTAGAGAAATTGCTGAAAAAATTAATCAGGCAAAAGAGTTTGGCGACCTTAAAGAAAATGCTGAATATATTGGAGCTAAAAACGAACAAGCTTTTGTAGAGGGTCGCATTGCTGAATTAAACTATGTTTTAAAAAATGCCACATTAATTGAAGAAACTGAATCAAATGGCGTGGTTAAGGTTGGTTCAAAAATTAAAATTGAAGATGAACTTGGTGAGTTAATTAAAGAATACAAAATTGTGGGTCGCGAGGAAGCTGATCCATCAGCTGGTCTAATTTCCAATGAATCTCCAATTGGCAATGCTTTTCTTGGCAAAAAAATCGGCGAAATTGTGGAGATTAATGTACCAAAAGGAATTATGAAATATAAAATCATTGAAGTTAATTAAAATAAAATAACCTCCCCTCATTTTCAAGGAGGGGGTGGGGTGGTTAATATAATTTAAAACAAAAATATGAAAGAATGTAAATTTTGCGGTATGCCGCTTGATTCTAATGATGATGAAATGTGCGATGTGTGCAAGAACGATGATTTCAAAGAACAAATAGGACCTGATGAAGATGATGATGAATTTTAATTTAGAAACAAAAAAGAGCTTTCATCCAAAAACTCTTTTTTGTTTT
>CAYNCE010000062.1:0-3855 GCA_964395855.1 uncultured Gammaproteobacteria bacterium
TTGTTTGATTAAATTTTCTGCCGTACGAGTATCTGAATTGTTCTTTGTTTAACAGCGTTTGTATGAAAATTGCCACATTAACTGACATTTTAAACCTTGGAATTAATTTTTCTACATGGTCGCTCGCAGTAAAATTTTCTTTTTGATAACTGCAATAACCTATCGTTGCGGAATCAAGCGTTAAGACGTTGCCTTTATCCGTAAAATAATTATAATATCCATCTATACCATTATTTGTAGCTCTAGTTGTTACATATGGATATTCACCCTGACCAATTTCTTCCAGTTTCTTTTTAGGCGTTGTTTTGCTACCAGTAATATCAAAAATCTTATTGATTTCAATTGGCTTCCAATTTTTTATATCTATATTTTTTTCATCATCAGTTTCTTTTTCAAATATTTTTCTTTTATCCGCATCTTCCAGAATGGTCGAAATTATTTCATAAATATTTTCTATGGCAGTTTCTTTTTTTATGTTGCAAATTAGGTGATCTTTTATGGTATTTTTGAAGTCTCTAATTGTTAAATTTTTATAATTTGTTTTTACATATGCCAAAGCCGACCACTCATCTGTGGAGCCAACATTTTTTAACACAGAATAACCGGCGGTTTCTTTTCTGTTTCTATAATCCAAAAGCCATTGTTTTTTTATTTTTCTCCATTTGTCATTTCTATCCACTCTTTGATTTTTGTAATTTACAAAGCCATCATCATTCCATAGGCCAAACCAAGTTTGTGTTTTTTCGTTGTGTGGCTTGTGTGCCTCAAAAACCATTATACAGGTATGAGTGCCAACTCCTTTAAATAAATCTGACGGCATAATCATTACGGCTCGTAATGTGTGTTTTTTCATTATTCTTTCTCTGATATCATTATCGTTGTTCGTGCACCTAACAGGTAATATTGCTATTCCAATACCGCCAACATTTAAAACATCCAACATATAATCTGCAAAACCAAGTTCTTTCTCCTCCTCCTTTTTTTGTGAGTATGGTGGGTTGATCATCCCGATATTGCATTGATATTTTCGGAGATCCTCTTTCTTCATGTTAAAGCAGTTGTCCTGTAAAAGATTTGTTTTGCCATCGCCACGAATAATCATGTTTGCGCAGGCTAAAGCAAACATATTTGTTTGAGTTTCTATGCCAACTAGATTATTTTTATAAATATTATCAATTTCAGATACAGTCGGGTCGTCGGTGAGCATATGCTCCATAGCTGAAATTAAAAATCCGCCAGTTCCAGCACAAATGTCGATTACCCTCGAGTTTTTATTAACTTCTGATAGTTCACAAAAAAGATCAGTGATGTGTGGTGGTGTCAAAACAATACCAAGCCCCTTTCCGTCGCCACCAGTATAACGTAAAAATTCAGAGTAAAATTTACCTATTATATCCATGTTGTTAACCTTTTTTATGAATGGATATACTTTTTTATGAATATCAAACAAAAATTTATGAAGGATATTATTGTCATGCGAAGGATTTTTAGTATCAATTTCGCCTCTCGTTAAATAAGTATGGGTGGTGATAAAACCGAACTCTCTTTTTAGAGTTTCTATTTTATTTTCGGGTATATTAGCTTCCCTTAAGCCATCTTTAATAGATTCAATGATTCTATTTGCTAATTTTTTCGGATTAGTTATGCTCGGATATTCATTCACGAAGTCACCACTTTCTAAGGCGAGCAGTAACGCTCCCACCAGCAAAGGTTTTTCAGCTTCTTTTAATTTTGCCTCATCTCTCATTTCATCATGCAATTTTTTTGCGTATTGCATCAAATCTTTTTCAGAAATAATGACCGAGTCTTTTTCATGAAATAAAGAATAGTAATCGTCGTATGCCATCAAATCAGTGTACCTTTTTGGAAAATATCTTTTTTCATTTTTGTTCCATTGGAATATTGATAATTTACAATTATTTTTTTCTTCACCGCTGATTGCAATTGCAATTATATGAAATTCGTTTTTTAGAAAAGATGCGTAGTGCAAAACACCATCAACGGCAAAATCTTTTGGGTTATCCACTTTTTTACTAACATGATTTTTTATATGTGCTTTGCATTCAATAACTATAATAACATCTGAGTTTTTTTTCCTTATTATAAATTCTGGGTAGCCAGTACCGGACCCTGATTTACTGGCTTTGGATAATAAATTATTTATTATTCCACTATCACTTTGTTGTTCCTCAATAATTATGTCAGGCGTTGCAAAATAACCGAGTGCGGTTAGTTTGTTTTTAATTATTTTTTCGGTTTTTCTTTCATTCATATAATAGTATTTTATAATTATATTATATCTAAAAATCGCTAAAAAAGAAAATTTACGACCAACTTACAATCGGCTTTTTAATCACATATTTAACAACACCGTTTATTAAAAATTTATCAGTTTCGTGAATGAAAATGGCTGGGTGATTTTCTGTTGATTCGGACATTAGAGAAATAATTTTATTTTTTGTATCTATTAATAACTTTTTTATATTTGCGCAATTATCAATAATTGCCAAAACATAATCATTCGGCTTGGGTTGTTTTTTTGAATCAATTATTACATAGTCGCCATCTTCAATATTTTGTCCGTTGACATTAGCCCTATTCAAGGAGTTACCAGAAGCTTTAATAGCAAGCAGGCCATCACAAGCTTTAATAATATTTTTTGATACTTTAATGTATCCTTCAAAATTTTCTTCGGCGAAAATATTCGCATCGCCGCAGTTTGCCGATCCTAAAACAGGAATTGCTAAAAATAAACCTTTTTGAGGCTCCTCATTTTTTATTTTTCTTATTTCGCCAGTTTTTTTATCAATTTTAATAAAGCCATTTTTCTCTAATTTTTTTAAATGGTAAGAAACCTTAAAAGGGTGGGGCTCACCAACTAATCTGCCAATTTGTCTTAGACCATCTCTTTTTAGATTTAAGTTGTCGGCAAAATTTAAAATTTTTTGTTGAATATAATGCATATCTGTATTTAACATCTTATATTTTTAGTATATTCTTTTACTTAACACTTGTCAAGTATTTAGCAAAGCGTCAAAAGATTGACAATAATTTGTACTTTTGCTAAAATTATATTGAAAATCTCAGGAATCAAAAACGGGGCTTCGTCGAACCCCGCTTGAAAATGTGCGGTTGATTATCCGCACAATGCCCTTAATAATTAAAGGATAACACATTTTCAGTTTTTGGGAAAGTTTAATCATTAATTTTTTTACTATGGCTTTTTCACAAGAAACCATTGACCAAGCTTGGCGTCGAGCCGGAGGAAAATGCGAATGTACTCTTAAAAACTGTGGTCATACTGGAAGATGTAATAAGGTGCTGGATCCACAGAATTCCACTCTTGGAAAAAAATGGCATGCGCATCATGTTGTTTCTCAAGAGGCTGGCGGTTCTGATGGACTCGATAACTGCCTAATTTTGTGCGTTGGTTGTCATGAAAATACTGGGAGTTACGGAGGATAAGTTAGGTACTAAACCGCCATTGTTAATTACTTTGGCGGTTTTTTATTTCTTGAAGAATTAAATAAATCGTTTTCGCAGCGGAGCGGAGAAAATACCTTTTACCCCCCCTATAATAAAGAAAAAATCAAATTTATCCCCCTTTTAGAAAGCCTATCGTTTCTTGTTCATCTAAGAAAAATATTTTTTGAATTGCGTATAATGTCCGCGCTTGATCTGAAATTTATCACGAAAACGAAGTTTCTGGGAGAAATTTTGCATAATGTTTCGGTATATCTGAAGTTTTTGTGCAGTGAAACGGAACAAAAATTTATTTTTTATAAAATTTTTTCTTTCCCTAAATTAAGAGCCCTTTTTGATTTTTATCTTACCTTTAGTATTTCAATTGAGGAA
>CAYNCE010000063.1:0-3841 GCA_964395855.1 uncultured Gammaproteobacteria bacterium
TGCGCCATCAATATTAGCGATTGCGCCTTCAGCGCCAGTAATTGAAGTGCCAGCAGTATAAGCGGCCAAACTTGAAGCAGTTAAAACATCACCCCAACTGAATAAATTAGCATTAAATGCTGTTTCATCAGCAACAGGTCGTTTTTCACCATCTTCAATATAGTAAATAGTTGAACCGCCTTGTTCTTGAACTAAAGTTCCTGTTGGATAAGTGGCATCTGTAATGTCAGAACCTTCAGTGTAAGCAATGAAATTTTCTTCTGGCACTTCACCAACCTCGTTATACCATTCTGCGCCATATAAAGAAGTAGCAATTGCTTCACTAGTGATGTGTCTTAAAACACCGCCAGGTTCAACTGCGTAGACTTTGGCAACAGTAGGAAACTTGATTAGTTTAGTACCAGGTCTAAATGTTACATTTCCACCAATAGTCATTCCTTCAATCTCTGATTGAGAAATAGTCTGAACCCCAGAAAAATCACTATACCAAGTCATATAAGTGGCTTGGTTAGGAAAAATGTAACGCTTGCTGTCTTCACCTAAATAGTAAACAGCTTTGCTGGTTGAAACTTTAATTAAGTCGCCAGCGCTAGCTGCTTGGACAGGCACAGCTATAATAGCGGCCAATCCTACCATCCATACGGTTGAAGCAACAAGTAAACCAAGTGTTAATAATTTTTTCATATTTGTTTTTACCTTTTAATCACAGTCAATTTATTTGATTTATGAGTTCATATGATACTCATAATTTTCAAATAACATTGATTTGTGATTATGTTTTTTCTTTATTTTCCCGAGTAATCGGGATCAACCTTTAATAAATAAAGACTAAAATTTGTTAGCTTGCTGTAATTGCTATCTTGTGAACAATTCACAAGCTAACAAGCCAACAAACTAACGATTAATAATTATTTATTCACTTATTCCTACTCCAAACTCTTCTGAGTTTTGTTCAATTTCTTCAATAACTAAAACATTTTCTAATTTAATAATTTCAGAACTTGTCGCATTAATTATATTATTTTTATTTATTTTATTTATATTTTGTTCTGAAGAAGATGATGTTGAAGTTGCTTGCGGAGTAATAATGCCTTTATTTTCTTTAACAACTTCCTCTATTATTATATCTTGTTCGCCTGAAACTATTCCGTCTTGATTTAACATAGCTAAAGCCACAATTGAAACTTCTTCCACATCTTCAGCCACATCAGCCAATTCTTTACTTGCTTGACTAGTTTGACTAGTTTGACTAGTTTGCTCAATTTCATTTTTAACTACTGCTAATTTTCCATCTATTTCTTTAACCATTGCTATAACTTCTTCTCTTTCATTTTCTTCTTTTTTTATTGAGTTTAATTTATCTTTAACTTTATTTAAACTAGATTTAACACTAGACACAGCTGTAGCTACTTTTCTTTCTTTTTCTCCCGAGTCCTCGGGATTTTCATTTTGAGCGATTATTTTTAGTTCTCCCACACGATTTTCAACCATTGACATAGCTGCTTTGGCTCGGCCAATTTCAGAAAAAGATAATCCATATTTAACTTGTTCAGCTGTGATTTTTATTTGATATAATGGATGACCAGGTAAAGTATTTTTAGAAGCATTAATTGAAGCAAACAAAGTTACACAAAATAATCCAATAATCAAACTAAAAACCGCAACTGGCTGCAATCTAAAATTAGCTGGCACAAAAGCATCTGCCAATTTTAACCAGACAGGAACTTTTTGTTCTGGCAATTCTAAATTTTGCCTAACTTGAGACATAATAAAAGACCGACTTTCTTTAAGCCAAGTCTCATCTGGTTGACAAACTTCTTGCATTTTGTCACATTGTTTTTTAAATTCTTTAATTGTCATTTTTTATTTCTTTAAGAATTTCTCGTAATTTATTTATTGCTCTATAAAGCGTTATACTAGTCGCGCTAACACTTTTATTAATTGATTTTGAAATTTCTTTTAAACTAAGATCATCAATAAATCGTAAAATAATTACTTCCTCAAAACTTTTATTATTTATTTTTTCAATACATTTCATTACTAACTTAATATCCATTTTCTGATCAATCACATTTTCTAATTCAATGCCTGGAGTTGTTTGTAATTCTGCACTAAAATCAGTTGCTATCTCTTCTTTTAATTCCAAATTTCTATCTTTGTCAGCTATTCTTTTATAATAATCAGCAATTTTATTGCGCGCAATTTTATAAATAAGACCCTGCAATTCATTAATGAGGTGCTCTGTTTTTTTTAAATACTCTAGCAAACCAATAAAAACTTCGTGTGTAAGATCTTCAGCAATCTCTTTTGATGGGGTTTTAAAAAAAATAAAATTATATATTTTTTTTATATATTCATCATAAATTTTACCAAATGCCTCATCATCACCTTGTCTAACTTTTTTTACTAATATTGCTAATTTTAACTTGTTTATTTTTTTATTCATTATAGTTATCCATTATTTTCAAAAAATTATACAAATTTAACTCTAAATAAACTATATCATAAAACAATTATAAAACAAATTTTATATAAAAAAAAGCAATTTGACAAGGTGTTTTTTTAGTTTTATACTAAAAATGTCCGGACTACTCTGGACAAAATCAGACTTTTCCACATAAATTGACAATATAATAAAAAAATGTTCCAGTGTTTTTGTGTTCCAGTGTTTTTGTGTATTTGTCCGGACTATCCTGGACAAAAATTGGATTTTTAAAGATTTTGGAATTAGCTAATCTTAGCATATCTACTTAATTTTTGTCAAGAGTAGTCCGGACATTTTTTCTATAAACTTTATGTCAGAAATAATAAGACTTACACCTTCTCAAGCCGCGCAGCTTTTTGGCGTTAATGAACGTTCAATTCGACGCGCCATAGCTACTGGAGAATTGCGTTATATTGTGGTGCAAGGCAGATATAAAATTAACTTTGAAGATGTGGTGCGCTGGTCGCAAAAAATGCCCTCCCGCGCTCAAAAAAGAGACGAGCAAGGCATTGGTCAATATGTTGCAAAATGGCGAATTAAAAATCCTAAATTTTCACCAAGTAAGAAGTTAATAAAATAGATTCTATTTTGTCATCCCGAGTCTTGATAGGATTTTTTAGGAATGGGTCAAGGCGATGGGATCCCGTTGAATAAAGACCAGTGTTTTTCCGCGGGATCCCATCATCTTGACTTCACTTCGTTACGTCAAGATTCGGGATGACATCCTCTATTACCTCTTCCAAAAACTTTTTAGATTTAACTTGCAATTTATCCACAATATTTTTATTAATCTGCATATCAATAACAGCATCAACTGGTAATTTAATTATTTTATCAATCACTCCTCTTTCTTCAAAATTTAATTCTTTCCGCTCCACTGGATTATATCCCAGTAAAAATAATATTTTATAATCAAAACATAATTTAATTATTGGTAGGAACGCGCCATGGCGCGTTCCTACAATATCTAATCGTTCTAAAACATTTTTTAAAAACTCAAAAATCTTTTTATCTGCATGCTCAACTTGCGTAGTTTTATCTATAATTTGTAAAAAATATTGCGCGTAATTTATTTTATCTAAATTATTTTTATAGCTTGCCTCGCCAAACAGACGGGCTGAAAAACTGGAGCTAACAACTGCTCCAGTTAATTTATCTAAAGTTTTTCCTTTAACCCATTCAATTTTTACTAAATTCATTGGTTCAATATGCCCGGCAAGTTTGCTTTTAATTTTTTTAGCGCCAATTGCTTGCAAGACAATTTTACCGTGTTTTTTAGTATAAAAATTTATTAACAAATCATTCTCACGAAAAACTTTTCTGTTTAAAACTATTGCTATGTCTTGGTAATACATA
>CAYNCE010000064.1:0-3839 GCA_964395855.1 uncultured Gammaproteobacteria bacterium
AAGAGTCCGCTGGCAAAAACCGCGCAACACCTGGGAACGGCTCTTTGGCCCCAAAGCAAATTTCTGGAAATGCGCCAAATGCGGGGAGGAATTTTCAAGAAAACCAGAAGGCCAGTGCAATGCTGACATTTCGGCTCAACAACCCAATTTTGGAGCCAATGTTTTAAAGCGCGGCATTGAATAACAACAGGCCAGGGCTCACCCCTTGGTCTTTTTCTTTCCCTAAATTCCATGCTACAATAAACCCAACACAGATATCAGACCCGATTTAGCAAAAGAAGTCTCTATAAAAGTACAAAGTCTGTTACAACATTCTCATAACAATAAAATAAATTAATTTAATTTAATCATTTCTCGCTGTAACTTTTTAACTTTTAGTGGAATTCATATAATAATATGGCAGTTCAAATAGACTCAACCACTATTAAAAGTATTATTTTTGACTTTGATGGCGTACTCTGTAAAGATTTGTTTTTTTCCTCTTTAAAAGATTCCCATCCACAGATTTTTGATTACATTGAGAGGAAAATTTTCAAGGGAAGCGGAGATTTAATTGACCACTGGATGCGAAATAAAGTGTCATCGGATGATATTACGAGAATGATTAGCGAAGATAATAACATTGAATTTGATTTGATAAAAAAGATTTTCGAGAATGATGTTTTAAATCTGAAGATAGATCAAAAGTTATTAAATTTTGCTAGAGAACAATCAAAATTGGACCGCCAAGTGGCCTTAGTAACTAATAATATGGATATTTTTAGCGCTTTAATTTTACCCAGGCACAAACTTGATGAAGTTTTTAAGGTAATTGTGAATTCTGCTGATTATAGTTTGTTAAAAACCGATAAGCAAGGAAGGCTATTTGATGTTGTTATGGAAAAGATTAAAACCAATGATTACAGCTCCACTTTACTCATAGATGATTCTTTGAAAGTTAAACCAATATTTGAAGCCAAAGGCGGTCATGTTTTTACTTATGATAATTTTGACGATTTTATCAGCTGGACTGAAAAAATACTGCCTGATTATTTCTAAACCTGATTATTTCTAAATTAGTTTTAATCCATTTCCACCCCAACCACCAAATCACTCACAGGTGGTTTTTTTTCTCCAAATTTATATTACAATAAAAAATATAATTACCCGTGTAATTACCTAGGTAATTACAAACCACCCAGCCCAGCAAAGCCCTGGCTTTTTTCTTTTCTCCGAATTTTATGCTATAATAACAACAACCCCGCCCCGCCCCAGTCATTTATCCCGTCAAATTTATCCCGTGTTTATCACTGGGATGACCGGCACGCCAAGGGAGCGAGGCAAGGGGTTGGAAAAAGTCAAATTGACAATAAGGGTTTAGGTTGTTATTATATAGATAATTGTAAATTTTAAACTGAAATTATATGAGTAAACAACAAGTTAAAAAAAATCTTTTAAAAGCCATTACTAAGGATTCAATCAAGGATGACATAAAAAGAGTTTCTTTATTTGGTTCTTATGTTTACGGTAAGCCGAATAAGAATAGCGACCTTGATGTTTTAGTAGAATTTATGCCCAAGGCGAATGTGGGTTTTTTTAAGCTTGCCCAGATTCAAAGAAGCATGAAAAAGGCCGTGGCAAGAGAGGTTGATGTTGTTACTCCCAATGCCTTAAGCAAATTTTTTGAAAAGGAAGTTTTAAAAAAAGCGGAAACGATTTATGAAAAATAATAAAATCTATTTACAACACATAAAAGAAGCAATTGAAACCATTGAAGACTATTTAAAGGGCGTGGATTATAATGTTTTTAAAAAAGATAAGATGATTAGGGACGCGGTAATTCGTGAGTTGCAGATTATTGGAGAAGCGGCTAATAATTTTGATAAAAATTTTATAAAAAAACACCCAGAGATTCCCTATAGAGACATGATTGATATGCGCAATTTTATTATTCATGAATATTTTGGGGTGGATGTTAAAACAGTTTGGGATACTTGCCAGATTGATTTAAAGGAATTAAAGAAAATACTGAAATCTATTTAATCCCAATTCTAATTTAAACCACCAAATCACTCACAGGTGGCTTTTTTATCTCGCCCCGGTAGCACCGGGGCTTTTTTCTTTTCTCCTTATTTTGTGGTATAATATAAATATAATTCAAATCTGCCTCGAGCCGCGTCGAGAGGTAGATTAGAATCGCTTCTATGTTGTATAAGTTTTTAAAAATATTTATCGCCCCGATTATTCGGTTTGTTTGGGTTGGGAAAGTTGAGGGTTTAGAAAATATTCCTAAAACCAAGCCAGCCATTTTAGCCGCTAATCATGAGAGCTATTTTGATTTTCTTTGTTTAACCTCAATTTTAAAAAGAAGGATTTATTTTTTTGCCGCGGAAAAATTTTTTTGAAAGTAAATTTTGGCGGCCGATAATGAAAGCCACTAATCAAATAAAAGTTGATCGTAAAACTAAAGACAAAACCCATGCCATTACCCAAGCTTTAAATATTTTAAAGCAAGGCGATTTATTCGGCATTTTTCCCGAAGGCACCCGTTCGCGAACCGGCCAGCTTCAAAAGGCCTATACTGGCGTGGCTAAGCTCGTTCTAAAAGCCAAAGTCCCGATTATCCCAGTCGGCATTACTGGCACTTATGAAATCCTTTCTGCTCATGATAAATTTCCCAAACTTAAAAAATGCCAATTCAAAATCGCACAACCTATCTATTTGGATAAATACTATGGCCAAGAAGATGATAAAGAAGTTTTAAGAAAAATTACTGATGATTTAATGAAGCAGATTGGAGAGATGGTGGGGGAGGAGTATAAGTGGTGAATTTCTAATTTTTAAAAAAGTGTCCGAAAGGTGGTCATCTAGTACATAGTCTTGACAAAATTTTCCAAGGTGCTATGCCGGGCACAGATTTTTTTGATAATTATAGCCAGTTTGGCATTAATATAATTCACCACGATTGGGTCCACTATGAGGGCAGATCATATCCCCCCGTGTACAATTTAAATACTTTATCGTCCGAAGAGATTTATCAATTTTTTTTAGAAGCCAATCGAAGCGAGTTATCATATTATCGCGAACATTATCCCGAATTATCAGTTAATCAAAATGAGGATACGTTTCGGGGCAATGTTTCTTTTGGTCAACATAAGGGTCGATTAGTTTAAATAAATTAACTTAAACAATATGACAGAAAAAACAAAAGGCGTTGCGGTTTCGGCAATGCTTTGGCGTGATGGCAAATTTTTATTGCTCAAAAGAAATCAGCAGCCGCTGCAATGGGGTCCGCCGGCTGGCGAAGTTTTAAATGATGAAAATCCGATTGATGCTGTTCTCCGTGAGACGATGGAGGAGGCAGGCATTAAAGTCAAGGTTTTAATGCCCGTAGCGTTTTGGTATGGCAGGCATGATGGCACGCAATTAATATCCATCAGCTTTTTGTGCGAATATGTTTCCGGAGAAGTGAAATTATCTGATGAGCATAATGACGCCAAATGGCTAACCACGGAAGAAATGGTTCAGGAAGAGATGACACATGACATTAAGGATTTTGTCAGGGCTAAAGTAGTTAAACAACTTTTTGACGCGGGGAAAATAGAGTAGTGGGTCCTAAAGATAGGAGGAAGAGGATGTCAGAAAAAATCATTAAAGACCGCCGTCCTGACGGAGGATTAATCATCAGATGCGATAGCACCACTTTCATCCAGCAGACAGCAAGAGTCCGCTGGCAAAAACCGCGCAACAAGTGGGAGTGGATTTTCGGCCGCAAAGCAACTTTTTGGAAATGCGCCAAATGCGGGGAGGAATTTCCAAAAAAGCCGGAGGGTCAGTGCAATGCTGATATTTCAAGGCCT